>JAKAZN010000280.1 GCA_021815835.1 Pseudomonadota bacterium | reverse complement strand
CGTGCTCCACTCCCCACCGAACCCCAGGCCGAACAGGATGCGGAACACCAGCAGCGACGCGTAGCTCCAGGCCAGCCCGCTCAGCCCGCAGAACGCGGAGAACCACAGAATCGAAAGGACGAACGGCAGCTTCCGGCCGACCCGGTCGGCGGCAACACCCCAGCCGATGGTTCCGACGACCTTGGCCAGGCCGGTCGCGGTGACCACGAACGCCATCGCCGGCAAGCCGACGGCGAAAACGGATTTCAGATGCGGGATCAGGAAGAGAAGCAACGTAAAATCGAACGCGTCGAGCGCCCAGCCAGCCATCGCGGCGATCAGGATGGGGCGGTAGGCGGCAAGCGCCGCGACTCCCTGCTTCTGCATGATTCAACGTTCCCCTGAGTATGAGCGGCGGACCCGCCCATGTTTTTGCTGCGCCTCGGCAGGATAAGCCGGGCCCGCGCATCCTGGGAAGGTTCCGGCCGGCCGCGGTCCCCTCGGCCGACGGGCCGGGATCAATGCCGGCACCCCGCTTGGCCGGCGCCCCCCTGCCTTCCGTGCGCCGATCGGCTACGCTTCCCCACCCAGGGAGCGCCCGATGCCCGATCAACGCCCGCCGATCCTCGCCGCCAAGAACCCGGACGCCGCCTCGGTCTTTCGCCCCGAGAACCTGCTGCGCGAGGCCCGCCGGCAGAAATCCCTCCCGACCGTCCCCGTCCCCGAGATCTGCGTGCTCGATCCCGATGGCGACCTCGACTCGGCGCTGCGCGCGGATGGCCGCGCTACCCCGGACCCGGACTGGCCCTGCTATCACACCGCCCTGTCGCACTTTGCCCATGGCGGCGAGACCTTCGGCCTGCTCCCGCGCGCCGTCGGCGCCCCCTTCGCGGTTCTGGAAGCCGAGCAGCTCTTCGCCTCCGGCTGCCAGCTGCTCATCAGTATCACCTCCGCCGGGCGCATTGCCGAACTCGGTCCCGGTCCCTGCTTCATCCTGATCGACCGCGCGCTGCGCGACGAGGGCACGAGCTACCATTACCTTCCCCCCGCCGGCTTCGCCGAAGCCGACCCGGCGCTGATCGGGGCGGTCCATGCCGGGCTCGGCTCGATGCCGATTCCGCTGCATCGCGGCGCGACCTGGACCACCGACGCCCCGTTCCGCGAGACCGCGGCCGCGATCGACGCCGCCCGCGCGGCCGGCGCGCTGGCGGTGGAGATGGAAGCCGCCGCGCTCTACGCCTTCGCTGTCGCGCGCGGTCGCGATGTGCTATGCTACGCGTACGTGACGAACCAGATGGCCCAGTCCCACGGCGATTTCGAAAAGGGCGAGGCCAACGGCACCACCGATGTCCTCCACCTGCTTGCCGCCACGGCCCGTGCCTGGCGCGGCATTCGCGCAAAGGCCCGGCATGCGACCGAACCCCGCTGACGACGCGCTGCATTTTCTGACGCACCCGGCCTGGCCCACGCCGGTCTATTGGCTGCTGCTGGTCGCGAGCATCGCCATCGCGTTGCGCGCCTGGACCCATGTGCCCGTCCGCCACGGCATGGCCGAACCCATCGTGTGGCTGCTGCGCGTGCTGGTCGGGACGATGTGGTGGCAGCAATCCTTGTGGAAGATCCCGCCCGATGAGGGCGGCCTGATCTACTGGATGAAGCAGGAGGTCGCCCACGCCGCGATCGGCCTGCAATCGGTCTTCGTCGGTTCGGTGGTGCTGCCGCATATCTCGGTCTTCGGGCCGCTGGTCTATGCGATCGAGGTGGCGATCGGCGCCTCCCTGATGCTCGGCCTGTTCACCCGGGCGCTGTCGCTGCTCGGGGTGGGGATGGCGGTCAATCTGTGGCTCGGGCTTTATTCGGCGCCCGGGGAGTGGCCGTGGACCTACATGTTCCTGGTCATCATCATGGCCGGCTACGTGGCCGACCCGCCCGGACGCGCGCTCGGGATCGACGCCGTGCTGCGCCGGCGGCTGCGCGGGGGACGGGTGCTGCCGCTGCTCGCGTGAGCGGGCCGCGGGACGGCGTCTGCGCGGTCGCGGTCATGGCCAAGGCGCCGCGTCCGGGGCGGGTAAAGACGCGGCTCGTGCCGCCGCTGTCGGCGGAGCAGGCGACCCAGCTCAACGCCGCGTTTCTGCGCGACATCACCGCCAATATCGTCCGGGCCGGCGCGTCGGTGCCGGTGGCGCCCTATGTCGCCTATGCCCCTTCCGGGGCCGAGGATGGGTTCGACGGGATGCTGGCGCCCGGCACCGCGCTGGTGCTGGCGGATGGCGAGATCCCCATGCCAGCCGGCATCGACGGCATCGGCCGGTCGCTGCTGCACGCGACGACGGCGCTGCTCGATCGCGGCCACGGCGCGGTCTGCCTGGTCAATTCCGACAGCCCGACCCTTCCCACCGCTTTCCTGGTCGCGGCGGCGCGCGCGCTCGCCGGGCCGGAGGCGGTGCGGCGCGTGGTGCTGGGGCCGGCCGAGGATGGCGGCTACTACCTGATCGGCGCCGCGCGCGCCCATGCCGCCTTGTTCCGCGACATCCCCTGGAGCACGCGGGACGTGACCGCTTCCACCCTGGCCCGCGCGGCCGAGGCGGGATTGGAGGTCGTGGTCTTGCCGGAATGGTACGATATCGACGACCGCGCCAGCCTCGCACGACTGGCGCGCGCGCTGGCGTCCGCGTCCGGCGCGGCATCGGGAAGCCAGGCGGGAGAAATGGTGCTGCCGTTTCCCGCCCCGGCGACGATCGCCTGCCTGGCCCGGCTCGATCCGGCCCACCTGTTGGCCGATGGCACCGCCTGAGGGCGGGGCGGCGCCGAACCGGTGGGCGCCGAACGGGGTAGCCTCGCCGCTGCCGCTGGCCCTGATCGGTGTTGCGCTGGTGGTGCTCACGGCCGCCGGGCTGGCGCTGGTGATCGGCCGCCCACCGGGCAATCCCGGGGCGGGGCGCACCCTGGACGTGGTGTTGATCGAGGCGGCCGGCGGCGTCCTCTATCTGCTGGCCGCCGCGTTCGTGCTGCGACGGAGGCCGCCGCGCCGCGCGCTGGCGATCGTGCTCGGCGCGGCGCTGGCGATGCGGCTGCTGCTGCTGCCGATCGCCCCGCCGTTGTCGTCCGACCTCTACCGTTACGTCTGGGACGGCCGGGTGCAGGCGGCGGGGATCAATCCCTATCGGTATCGCCCGGCCGACCCGGCGTTGGCGTCGTTGCGCGACGCGAAGGTCTTTCCGCACATCAACCGGGCGCGCACCGCGCGGACCATCTATCCGCCCGCCGCCGAGCTGTTCTTTCGCCTCGCGGCGGCGCTCGCGCCCGGGGTGAGGGGGATGAAGCTCCTCATGGCGGGCTGCGATCTGGCCACCATCGCCGTGCTGATCGGCCTGCTGCGCCAGGCGGGCCGCCCGGCGGCGCAGGTGCTGGTCTATGCCTGGGCGCCGATGCCGGTGTGGGAGTTCGCCGGCAACGGGCATATCGACGCGCTGGCGGCGCTGTTGGTGACCTTCGCGCTCTGGGCCGGGGCGCGGGCGTGGCGTGGCCTGGCCGGAAGCCTGATCGCCGTGGCCATGCTGGTGAAATTCCTGCCCGCGGCGATCGCGCCCGCCTTCTGGCGGCGCTGGGACGGGCGGCTGGTCGCGGCTTTCGTGGTCACGGTGGTGCTGCTGTATGCGCCTTATCTCGGCGCCGGGGCGCATGTGCTGGGCTTCCTGCCGGGCTACGCGGCGCAGGAGGGACTGCTCTCCGGTCGCGGCGTCTTCCTGCTCGATCTGTTGAGCCGGATCGTCCGGACCTTGCCCGGATGGGCGGGCGTGGCGTACGCGGCGGGGCTGGCGACGCTGCTGGGCGGGATGGCGCTGCGCATCGGCTTCGGCCCGAAGCTGCCCGGGGCGCCGGGCGCGCGGTTGGCGGTGCTCGCCCGCCAGGGGGCCTGGCTCGGCGCGGTGATACTGGTCGGGATCTCGCCGCATTATCCGTGGTATTTCGGCTGGCTCGCGCCGCTCGCCTGCCTCACCCCCGCGCCGGCGCTGCTGGTGCTGATTGCCGCCAGCGTGGGCTTGACGCTCGATCCGGCGCACCATGTCTGGATTGCCGCGCTGGTCTATCTGCCGCCGGCCCTGCTCGCCACCTTTCCCTGGGGACGACGCCCATGACCGCCATCGATCCACGTCGCT
>JAKAZN010000279.1 GCA_021815835.1 Pseudomonadota bacterium | reverse complement strand
CGGTTCGACGCGCGGCAATTGCTGGCGCTGAACCGGCGGGTGCTGCACGGGCTGGATTTCGCCGCGGTCGCCGCGCGGCTGCCGGCGGGGGCGACGGCGGCGTTCTGGGATGCGGTGCGGGGCAATCTGGACCTGCTGACCGAGGCACGGCTGTGGTGGGAGGTGGTCGCGGGCGAGATCGCCGTGCCGGCGATGACGGAGGACCGCGATTTCCTCGGCGCCGCCGCCGGGCTGCTCCCGGACGAGCCTTGGGACGGGGAGACCTGGCGGCGCTGGACCGAGGCGGTGAAGGAAGCGACCGGGCGCAAGGGACGGGCGCTGTTCCACCCGCTGCGCCTGGCGCTGACGGCGGAGGAGCAGGGGCCGGAATTGCGCGCCCTGCTGCCGCTGATCGGGCGGGACCGGGCCGCGCGGCGGCTGGCGATGGCGTCCGGCGCCCCGGCCGGCCCATGACGCCGGCCCATGACGCCGGGCACGCGACGAGGCGTCCTGTGGCCGGCCGGCCGGGAGCTGTGGCATTCATGCAACAAGGGCTCCCAAACAAAGGCGCCCCCCTCGCCATGAGGCCGTGCCCACGCTATTGATAAAGGCATGACGAAGCGATTCCGGCCGTGCGAGCGGTACCGGTCTATGCTAACCGTGGTTTCGGCCCGTCCGGGACCCGGCCCGGAAACGACAACGAGGAGAGAGCAGATGAAACTTCGGACCGCGCTTCTGGCGGCCACCATGCTGGCCGCACCGCTGTTGGCGGGCGCTGTCGCCGCCCAGGCCGCGCAGCCGGTTTCGGGCCTGTATGTCAGCCTCGGCGGCGGCATCAACTTCAAGCAGGACGTGTCCGGCACCGCGAGCGCGGCGGGCGGCTCCGGCTCCGGCAACCTCGAATCGCAGATCGGCCCGGCCTTTGTGGCAGCGGTGGGCTGGGGCTTCGGCCCTGGGTTCCGCGCCGAGATCGAGGGCAACTACTACAACAACAAGTTCGACAAAGTGACCGGCGCGGCCGTGCCGCTGGGTGCGGGCGGACACGAGCAGCTCTACGGCGCGATGCTGAACGGCTACTATGACTTCAACATGGTGCCCTACGTGACGCCCTATGTCGGCGTCGGCGTGGGCTACGAAGTGGCCGACATGCAGGGCCTGCGTGCGAGCGGCGGCGGCGTCTCCGCCACGTTCCCGAACGCGAGTAAGGGCGGCTTCGCCGCCCAGGCAATCCTCGGCGCCGCCTTGCCGCTCACCGCGGTGCCGGGCCTCGCCCTGACCGCCGAATACCGCTTCATGGCCCTGATCGGCGACCGCACCTATAGCGGCACCGCTGGAGCTACCCCGATCTCGGCCAAGCTGCAGAACGACTACAACCACACCTTCCTGGTCGGCCTGCGCTACGCCTTCGGCGCCGCCCCCGAGGCGATGGAAGCGACCACCGCCCCCGCCGCCATGGCCGCTCCGGCGCCCGCGCCGGCACGCTCCTACCTCGTGTTCTTCGACTGGGATAAGGCCGTCCTGACCGGCCGCGCCAAGCAGATCATCCACGAGGCGGCGGAAAACTCCACCCATGTCCAATACACGCAGATCGCGGTGAACGGCTACACCGACACCTCGGGCAGCGCGAAATACAACATGGGCCTGTCGATCCGCCGCGCCGACGCGGTGGCCGGCGAACTGGTCCGCGACGGCGTGCCCAAGAACGCCATCGTCATCAAGGGCTTCGGCGAGACCCACCTGCTGGTCCCCACCGGCCCCAACGTGCGCGAGCCGCAGAACCGGCGCGTGGAGATCATCATCCGCTGATCGCCGGTCAGACCCGGAGATCGTCGATGGACGGGGCGCCCCTGGGCGCCCCGTTCGTCGTTTCAGGCCCAAGCCGGGCCGATAATCCCCTTGCGTTCCAGCGCCTCCGTCCTGATTAACGGCCTCGCGCGCCGTCCGGCCAGGCTCCGCGATCCCCGTCCGTCCCGGCCGACCCGAACGAAAGAGACCGACCCGATGCGCCGTCACTTCTCCCGGATCGCCCGCGCCGCCGCCTTGCCGGCCTTGCTCGTGCTGCTGGCCGCGCTCACCGCGCCGGCGCGCGCGCAGCCGATCCAGGGCTTTTATGTCGGCGGCGGCGGCGGCTTCGACCTGCCCCAGAACACCGCCGCCACCCCGCCCGCGCCCGGTTTCGGCGCCGGCAAGCTGCGCTGGGAACGCGATGGCGGCTTCGCCCTGCTCGGCAGCGCCGGCTATGCGCTCGGCGACGGCTGGCGGTTCGAGGTCGAGGGCGATTACGACAGCACCGGCCTCAACGCGCTGGCGCGCACGCCGCTGCCGTCCTCGGCCTCCGGGCGGACCGAGACCTATGGCGCGATGGCGAACGCGATCTTCGACCTCGATATCGGCAATCGCTACATTTTTCCCTATCTCGGCGTCGGCGCCGGCTATCTCTGGACCCATCTGGACGGGGTGAGCGTCACGCAGGCCGGCGGCGCGGCCTGGCATTCCTCGGCGACCCAGGGCGGCTTCGCCTGGCAGGCGATGCTGGGCAGCGCGTTTCCGATCCCGAACCTGCCCGGCCTGTCGGTGACGGCGGAGTACCGCTTCCGCGACATCACCGCGGGTGGGCGCTTCACCGGCTCCGGCCCCGCCGGCAGCGCGCTGAAGCTCGGCCCGCAATACGACCACCTGTTCCTGCTCGGCCTGCGCTACGCCTTCGACGTGGCGCCGCCGCCCGGTCCCGCCCCGATGGCCGCGCCCGCGCCGATCGCCGCGCCGGCCCCGGCGCCGGTCCGGTCCTATCTGGTGTTCTTCGACTGGGACAGCGCGGCGCTGACCGGGCGGGCACGCGCGATCGTCGCCAGCGCGGCGGCGGCCTCGGCGCATGTGCAGCTCACGCGGATCATGGTGAACGGCTACACCGACAGTTCCGGCACCGCGACCTATAATCGCGGCCTGTCGGAGCGGCGCGCGCGGGCGGTGGCGGCCGCGCTGGTGGCCGACGGGGTGGCGAAGACGGCGATCGCGATTCGCGGCTTCGGCGAAACCCACCCCCTGGTCCCGACCGGCCCCGGCGTGCGCGAGCCGCAGAACCGGCGGGTGGAGATCATCCTGCGCTGATCGCCGCCGCCACCTGACCGTGACACGCGCCGAAGCCGATCGGCACCCGCCCGGGTGCCGAGGCCCGCGCGGTCATCACGATTTCGTCACCGTCTTCGAGGAACCGCCTGCTCTCCCCGTTCGGCAGCGCGAGCGGGACGCGCCCGCCGGACGTGAGCTCCATCAGGCTGCCGAAGCTGCCCGGATCGGCCCCCGACAACGTGCCGCTGCCGAACAGATCGCCCGGGCGCAGATGGCAGCCATTGCTGGAATGGTGCGCCAGCATCTGCGCCACGGTCCAGTAGAGCGCATCCGCCCCCACGGTTGAGAGCAGATGCGGCGCCTCCCCCGCGGCGGCCATCCGCGCGGTGCGGATCGCCACCGCGAAGCGCAGCGCAAGCCCGCCGTTTTTCTGGTCCGCCGCATCCGCGAGATAGGGCAGCGGGGCGGGATCTTCCGCCGGGCGCGGGCGTGCCGGGGCGCGAAACGGGGCCATCGCCTCGGCGGTGACGATCCAGGGGGAGATCGTGGTGTGGAAACTCTTGGCCAGGAACGGACCGAGGGGTTGGTATTCCCAGCTCTGGATATCGCGCGCCGACCAGTCGTTCAGCAGGCAGAACCCGACGATATGCGCGCCGGCCTCGGCGATCGGCACGGGGATGGCGGGATCGTTACCGGGGCCGACCCACATGCCGAGTTCCAGCTCGTAATCGAGATTGCGGCAGGGCCCAAAGCTGGGCGCGGCTTCCTCGGCCAGCTTGCGTTGACCGGCGGGGCGGCGGACCGGCGGGCCGGGCACGCGCACCGAGGAGGCGCGGCCGTGATAGGCGACGGGGACGTATTTGTAGTTGGGCAGCAGCGGATTGTCGGGGCGGAACAGCTTGCCGGTATTGGTCGCGTGCTGGATGCCAGCGAAGAAATCGGTGTAGTCGCCGATCGCCGCGGGCAGATGCGGCACGCAGTCGGCGGCGCGGTGCAGCAGGCTTGGGGCGAGGGATTCGGTACGGCCCCGGTCCGTTCCGGCCGCGTCCAGAAGATCGGACACGCGCCGCCGCAACGCCACGCGCGGTCCGGCGCCGAGCGCCAGCAGC
>JAKAZN010000278.1 GCA_021815835.1 Pseudomonadota bacterium | reverse complement strand
CGGGCTTCGCGACCTTGCGCGACTACGCGAAGCTGGGCGTGCTCTATCTCCTGGACGGGGTGTGGGACGGGGCGCGGCTGCTTCCGGACGGTTGGGCCGATTACGCGCTGACCGCGACCCATACCGGGACCAGCTACGCGGCATGCTTTCGCACCAATTCCGATGGCCTGTTTCCCGAATTGCCGCGCGAGACGGCCTGGGCCTCGGGCGCCTCGGATCAGCGCATCTTCATCCTGCGTGGCTCCGGGCTGGTGGTCTCGGTTGCCAATGAGACGGATTTTCCCGTCGATCTCCGCGCGCTGGGCCGCTTCGTCGCCGCGGCGTCGGCGGCGGTGTAGCGGGGCGCGGCCTGGCGGGGTAGAGTGGGCGGGCGCAGCGGGAGACACGCCATGACCGAAGCCTGCATCGTCGGCTGGGCCCATTCGCCCTTCGGCAAGCTTGAAGACCCGGATATCGAGAGCCTGATCGGGCGTGTGGCGGGGGCGGCGATCGCGGATGCCGGGATCGCGGCGGGTGAGATCGACGCGAGCTTCATCGGGCTGTTCAACGCGGGCTTCTCCGAGCAGGATTTCCCCGCCTCCCTGGTGCTGCAGCATCTTCCGGAGCTGCGCTTCAAGCCCGCGACCCGGTTCGAGAATGCCTGCGCCACCGGCTCGGCGGCGGTGTACGGCGCGCGCGATTTCCTGGCCGCCGGGCGGGGGCGGTTCGCGCTGGTGATCGGGGTCGAGAAGATGACCGCCACGCCAGGGAAGCTGGTGGGCGACATCCTGCTGAAAGCCTCCTACCGCCGCGAAGAGGCGGACATCCCGGCGGGTTTCGCCGGCGTGTTCGGGCGCATCGCCGACGGCTATTTCCAGCGTTACGGCGACCAGTCGGACGCGCTGGCGGCGATCGCGGCGAAGAACCACAAGAACGGCGTCGATAACCCCTATGCGCAGATGCGCAAGGATCTCGGCTTCGCGTTCTGCCGCAACGAAAGCGAGAAGAACCCCTATGTGGCGCCGCCGCTGAAGCGCACCGATTGCTCGCTGGTCTCCGACGGGGCCGCGGCGCTGGTGCTGACGGACGAGGACACCGCGCGGGCGATGGGCAAGGCGGTGCGGTTCCGCGCCGCGGTGCAGGTGAACGATTTCCTGCCGATCTCGGCGCGCGACATCACCCGTTTCGAGGGCGCGGCACTCGCATGGTCGCGGGCGCTGGAGGCGGCGGGGCGGAAATTGGGCGATCTGTCTTTCGTGGAATCGCATGATTGTTTCACCATCGCCGAATTGCTCGAATACGAGGCGATGGGCCTGACGCCGCCCGGACAGGGCGCGCGAGCGGTGCTGGAGGGATGGACGGCGAAGGATGGGCGGCTGCCGGTGAACCCCTCGGGCGGGCTGAAGGCGAAGGGCCACCCGATCGGGGCCACGGGGGTTTCCATGCACGTCATCGCGGCGATGCAGTTGGCGGGACAGGCGGGGACGATGCAGCTACCGAAGGCCGATCTGGCGGGCGTGTTCAACATGGGCGGCGCGGCGGTGGCGAACTACGTCTCGATCCTGGAGGCGGTGCGCTGATCCCGACGGCCAATCTGGCGGTTCTGCTCGATCAGATTGCCGCGCGGTTCCCGGACCGTCCGGCGTTCATTCGCGGCGCTGTCGTGGTGCGGTGGGCCGATTTCGCGGCGCGCGCGCGCGCGGCCGCTGGTGGATTGCGGGCATGTGGGATCGTGCCCGGCGACCGAGTGCTGGTCCATGCGCGCAATTCCATCGCGCAGATGGAGACGTTGTGGGCGTGCTGGTACGCGGGCGCGGTATGGGTGCCGACGAATTTCCGGCTGACGCCGCCGGAGGTGGCGTATCTGGCGGAATCCTCCGGCGCGGCGGCGCATATTTTCGATCCCGCGTTTCCCGATCACGCGGCGGCGGCACGCGCGGCCAATCCGGCCATGCGACTGGAATGGACGCTGGATGAGGCGTGGGAGTCGCTGGCGGGCCCGGATGCGCCGGCGGCCGATGTCGGGCGCGATCATCCGGCCTGGTTCTTCTATACCTCGGGTTCCACCGGGCGACCGAAAGCATCCGTGCTGACGCATGGGCAGTTGGCGTTCGTCGTCAACAACCATCTCGCCGATCTGATCCCGGGCACGACGGAACGGGACGTTTCGCTGGTGGTCGCGCCGCTGTCGCACGGGGCCGGCATCCATGCGCTGATCCAGGTGCCGCGTGGGGCGGCCTCCGTGCTGCTGGCCGGGGAGCGGCTGGATTGCGCCGAGGCCTGGGCGCTGGTGGAACGCCACCGCGTGAGCAACATGTTCACCGTGCCGACGATCCTGACCATGCTGGCGCGCGATCCGGCGGTCGACCTGGTGGATCATTCGTCGTTGCGCTACGTGATCTATGCCGGCGCGCCGATGTATCGCGCCGATCAGCGTTTCGCGCTGGAGAAGCTCGGTCCCGTGCTGGTGCAGTATTACGGGATGGGGGAGGTGACGGGGGCCATCACCGTGCTGCCGCCCGGCTGGCACAGCGTCGATGATGCGCAAACCCCGGTCGGCAGCTGCGGGTTTCCGCGCACCGGGATGGAGGTGGCGATCCTTGGCGCGGACGGCGCGCGGCTGGCCGCTGATACCGAGGGCGAGATCTGCGTGCGCGGACCCGCGGTCCATGCCGGGTACTGGAACAATCCGGAGGCGGACGCGAAGGCGTTTGCCGGCGGCTGGTTCCATACCGGCGATCTGGGACGGATCGACACGCGCGGGCTGGTGTATATCACCGGGCGCGCGTCGGACATGTATATCTCCGGCGGATCGAACGTCTATCCGCGGGAGATCGAGGAGGCGCTGCTGGCCCATCCGGCGATCGCCGAAGCCTGCGTGGTGGGGATGGCGCATGCGAAATGGGGCGAGGCGGGGGTCGCGGTGCTGGTGGCCCGCGAAGACGTAACGGAATCCGAACTGTTCCTGCATCTGGAAGCCCGGCTCGCAAAATACAAGTGGCCGACCCGGTTCGTGTTCTGGCCCGCATTGCCGAAATCGGGCTACGGGAAGGTGACGAAACGCGACATCCGCCGATTGCTGGAGGAAGCACCATGACCCAGGACGCGCCCAAGGACCCGGCCTCGATCGCCGATTGGCACGCGCATGTCTATTATGATGCGGACACGAAACCGCGCGCCGCGCTGTTGCGCGAATGGGTGGAGGCGCGGTTCACGGCGCGCATGGGACGCTGGCACGATGTGCCGGTGGGCCCGCATGTCCAGGCGATGTACCAGATCGCGTTCAAGCCGGACCTGTTCCCCACCCTGGCGCCGTTCCTGATGCTGAACCGCATGGGGCTGACGATCCTGCTGCATCCGGAATCGGGCCGGCCGCGCGACGATCACACGAAGCACGCCGTGTGGATGGGCGCGGTGCTGGCGGTCAAGGAGGATGTGCTGCCGGAAGTGGGGTGACGGGCAGGACCGCCCGTCAAACCGCCCCTCAGAACGGCGCGATCGCGTCCAGCACCTGCTGGCCCCAGCGCGGGCCTTGCACCTGCGACAATTCGCCCCGCCCGCCATAGGCGATGCGCGCCTCCGCCATCCGGTCGCTGCTGATCGTGTTGTCGGACGCGATATCCTCGGGCCGGATCACGCCGGTCACCCGCAGCGCGCGCAATTCGTTATCCACCCGGAATTCCTGGCTCGCCGCCACCACCAGATTCCCGTCCGGCAGCACCTGCGTCACTTCCCCGGCCAGCCGCAACGTCACCTGCTCGTTGCGCTGGATCTGCCCGGTCCCGGTATTGCCGTTGGCGCTGCTCGACGAGACCAGCTTGGACGGATCGATCGGCACATGGGTCAGCAGCGCCTCCAGCCCGAAGAAATTCGGCACGCCGAGGGATTCCGATCCGGTGCGCGTCGCGGTGGTGTTGTTCTTCAATGTCGCCGCATCGTTCATGGTCACGACGACGGTGACCAGATCGCCCACCCGCGCCGCCCGCTGATCCTTGAAGAACGCCCGCGATCCCGGACGCCACAGCGAATCCTCGTGCGGCGGCACGCGCCGCGGCGCCGGCATCGGCATGGTCATCGGGGTCCATCCCGGCTGGCGCGTGGGATCCGCGGTGGGCGACAGCGCCGGCGGCCGCCCCACCTCGGAGAGTTGTTGCAGCATCCCGCAGCCGGACAACGCCAGC
>JAKAZN010000277.1 GCA_021815835.1 Pseudomonadota bacterium | reverse complement strand
GGGAGCATCCCCTGGGAGCATCCCCGTCGGCCATCCCCTGGGAGCGCGTGCTACCGCGCCTGCGCGCTCGCCTCCGACCGCGTTGCCCCCACCCGCGCGGCCAGGGACGCCGCCATGAACGCATCCAGATCCCCATCCAGCACCGCGGCGGGATTGCCCTTCTCGACGCCCGTCCGCAGATCCTTCACCATCTGATACGGCGCCAGGACATAACTGCGGATCTGGTGCCCCCAGCCGATCTCCGTCTTCGCGTTCTCCACGGCGGTGGCCGCCGCCTCCCGCTTCTGCAATTCCTGCTCGTACATCCGCGCCTTCAGCATCTCCATCGCGATCGCCCGGTTGCGATGCTGGCTGCGATCGGTCTGGCAGGCGACGACGATCCCGCTCGGGATATGCGTGATCCGGATCGCGCTTTCGGTCTTGTTCACGTGCTGCCCGCCGGCGCCCGAGGACCGGTACGTATCCACCTTCAGATCGGCGTCGCGGATCTCGATCTCGATCGTGTCATCGACCACCGGGTAGACCCAGACGCTGGCGAAACTGGTCTGCCGGCGCGCCGCGGCGTCGAACGGGCTGATGCGGACCAGCCGGTGCACGCCGGCTTCGGTCTTCAGCCAGCCATAGGCGTTCGGGCCGCTCACCTGCATCGTGACGGATTTGAACCCGGCCTGCTCGCCCTCGCTCGCTTCCAGGATGGTGACCTTGTAGCCATGCGCCTCGGCCCAGCGCGAATACATCCGCAGCAGCATCTCCGCCCAGTCCTGGGCTTCGGTCCCGCCGGCGCCGGCGTTGATCTCCACGTAGCAATCGTTGGCGTCGGCCTCGCCGGACAGCAGGCTTTCGATCTCGCGCCGCTTGGCATCCTCGGCCAGCGCGTGCAGCGTGGCCAGGCCGTCGGCGATCATCGCCGCGTCGCCGTCCCCCTCGGCGAGCGCCAGCAATTCCATCGTGTCGGCGACCTCGGATTCCAGCGTGCGGACGCCGTCCATCCGCCCCGCCAGCTGGTTGCGTTCGCGCATCATCTTCTGGGCCCGCGCGGGATCGTTCCACAGCGCCGGATCCTCGGCGCCGGCGTTCAGCTCGGCGAGGCGGGCTTCGGCGACATCCCAGTCAAAGATGCCTCCTCAGCAGCGCGACGGACTGCTTGATCTGCTCGTTCAGGGCTTCGGATTCGGCGGACATGGCACAAAAGGTTCAACGGCGGGGGAACGGTGAGGCGCGGGTCAATACAGCCCGCCCAGCGTGCTGTCCACGCCGGCCGGGCCCGTGGGCACCCCTGTGGCCCCCCCCGAGGGCGCGCCGCCGCCGGCCCCGGGCGCGGCGGCGATCGCGCTGCCCGTTTCCTCGCTCGGCGCGGGGCCGCCCGAGGCCCCCGGCACCTGCCCGGGCTTGAACGCATCGCTCACCATGCCCGACCCGCTGTCCCAGGACGCCATGGTCACGCCCGGTGGCGGGACGAAGGGCAGCGCCGGCCTGCCCTTCAGCGCCGCTTCCATGAACTGATGCCAGATCGGCGCCGCCACCACCGCTCCCGCCTGGCCCCACCCCAGGGTGGAGGGCGTGTCGAACCCGACCCAGACCACCGTCACCAACTGCGGCGTGAAGCCGGCGAACCAGCCGTCCTGGAAATTCTCCGTCGTGCCGGTCTTGCCCGCGATCGGCCGGTTCATCCCCTTGCCGGCGGGAATGCCGGTGCCGCGCGTGACCACCCCCTCCATCATCGTCACCAGCTGGAACACGCTGGCGGGATCGGCGATCTGCGCGCGCATGTCGGTGAGCAGCGGCGGCGCGGCGGGATCGGCGCAGGCGCAATCGAGGCCGGCGGGGCGCCAGACCACGTGCCCCTCCGGGTCCTGCACGCTGTCGATCAGCCGTGGCGTCACCTTGCGCCCGCCATTATCGAGGCTCGCGTACGCCGCCGCCTCGTCCAGCACGGTGGTGTCCGCCGCCCCCAGCGCCGCCGGCAGCACCAGCGGCAGGGAACGGACCATGCCGAACGCCTTGGCGGTCCGCGCGATCGCCTTCATCCCGATCCGGCGCGCGACCCGCACCGTGACGAGATTCATCGATTGCTCCAGCGCCACGCGCAGCGAGGTCGGGCCGCCGAAATTGTCCTCGTAGTTATGCGGCCGCCACAGCCCGCCGGGGCCGAGATTGACCACGATCGGCGCGTTCAGGAAGCGCGAGCTCGGCGCGAAACCCTTCTCCAGCGCGGTCAGATAGACCATCGGCTTGAAGCTGCTGCCGGGCTGGCGCTGCGCCTGGCTCGCGCGGTTGAACTGGCTCGCCGCCCAGCTCCACCCGCCCACCATCGCCAGCACCCGGCCGGAGACGGGATCGAGGCTCACCAGCGCGCCCTGGACTTTCGGCACCTGCCGCAGCACCGCGACGTTCCCGGGGCTATCCCCCGGGTGCAGCACCACCACGTCCCCCGGGCGCACCATCTGCGCCAGTCCGGCGAAGGCCCCTTGTGCGGCGCCCGCCGGGCTCATCGGATGGTGCCAGACCGCCCCGCCGAGCCCCAGGCTGCCGGTGCGCGCCACATCCGCCGCCCCATCCGTCCCGGGATCAAGCCAGCCCACGCGCGGCGCCGCCGGCGTGCCGCCCGGCAGCACCACGCCGAGCCGCCAGTCGCGCAACATCCCCGCGGGCGGGCTCACGCGCCCGAGCGCATCGGCCCAGCGCGGCAGATCGGCCGCGGCGATCCGCGCCACCGGGCCGCGCCAGCCGCCCATCCGCTGGTCATAGGCCATCAGCCCGTCGCGCACCGCGCGCGTGGCGAAGGTTTGCAGGCGCGGATCGAGGCTGGTGGCGACGGTCAGGCCACCTTCCATGGTCGCGGTGGTGCCGAACCGGGCCAGCAGCGCGCGCTGGACGTCGGCGGCGAACCACTCCGCGCCCGCGACCGGGGCGGTCCGCGGCCGCGCGGCCGGCAGCAGCGGCTCGGCCTTGGCCGCGCTCGCCTGGGCCGCGGAGATCATCCGGTCGTCCGCCATCCGGTCGATGACCCAGTTCCGCCGCACCAGCGCCGCCTTCGGGAATTGCAGCGGATTGTAGTTGTGCGGGGCCTTGGGCAGGGCCGCGAGCGAGGCGTCCTCGGCGATCGTGAGCTGCGCGAGCGGCTTGCCGAAATAGGCCTGCGCCGCCGCCGCCACGCCGTAGGCGCCGTTGCCCAGATAGATCTCGTTCAGATAGATCTCGAGCAGGCGCTGTTTCGACAGCGACTGGTCGATGCGCAGCGCGAGGAATGCCTCCTCGATCTTGCGCACGAAGGTCATGCGATGGCGCAGCAGCAGGTTCTTCGCCACCTGCATGGTGATGGTGGACGCGCCGAGCGGGCGGTGCCCGCCGCCCAGATGCGCCATGTCCCAGACGGCGGCGCGCAGGATCGCCACCGGATCGACGCCGGGATGGTTCCAGTAATTCTGATCCTCGGCGGCGAGGAACGCGTTCTGCAGCGGCACCGGGATATCGGCGAAGCGCACCAGCACGCGCCGCTGGGTGGCGAGCTCGTCGATCACCCGCCCGTTGGCGGCGAAGACCCGGGTCATCACCGGCGGGCGGTAATGCAGCAATCCGGCGACGCTCGGCAGATCGGGCGCGAAGCGGAGCCAGGCGACCAGCAGGATCGCCGCCCCGCCGATTCCGCCCAGCGCCATCAGGCCCAGCACGGCGCCCAGCAGCTTGCGCCCCCAGCGCCGCGGGCGTGGGCGCGGCGGCGCGCTCGCCGGCCGGCGGCCGGAGCGGGGGGCGAGCGGATTGCCCGCGGAAAGGGGAGAACTCATGGGCGGCGATATGGGGCTTTTTTCCGCCTGGTGCTAGCGGGGCGGCGTGCCTAGCCGGCCATGCGCGAGGCGCCGGCGGCGAAATAGGCCTCCACCGCATTGCGCATCGCCTGGGCGATCGCCGCGCGATGCGCGGGACGGCGCAGCGCCGTCTCGTCGCGCGGATTTGACATGAAGCCCATCTCCACCAGCACGCTCGGGATATCGGCCGATTGCAGCACGACGAAGCCGGCATGGCGCTCGGGATGCACCAGCATCGGCGTCACGTCGGCCAGGCTGCCCACGACGTGGCGTGCGAGCGTGCCCGATTGGACATGGGTCTCGCGGCGCATCAGGCTGGCCAGGATGTGCGCGACCTGCGGCGAAAGCCCGCGA
>JAKAZN010000276.1 GCA_021815835.1 Pseudomonadota bacterium | reverse complement strand
CTAGGTCCTCCCCTTCCCCCGCGACCGAGACGGAAATCTTGGCTGTCATGTCCGAGGGATAAGTCTCCTCAGCTACCACATCCAAGCTAACCGCCAGATCGCGAGACGTCGCCGAGATGAATGTACTCTCACGAAGATTGCGCCACACCCGAAGACCGCGCACGCTAGTGCCCGGATCGTCGCCGAATGCTCGCCTGCCCATTGTTTTGTACTCCCCTTACTCCATTAAGGAAACGCCACCGCCGAAGCGATGAGCGAGCCTCACCCGGACGACCTCCATGTCCATCGAGCGCGACCGGCAACGCAATTGGGGCACCAAGCCACTCATTGCAAGCCCCTAATCATACCTATGTCATGAATTGCTTGACCGATTCGGCGTGGCAGGGATAGAGATTCTCACTCGTGAAGGCGGGGTGTGGGTCTCAAAGCCAGATTCGGCCGTAGCAAATCGCGGTTCGCCGTCTATGTCTAGGCGATCACGCCGGCTGGCCGATCGCCTATCGCCTGTATCTGCCACATGAGTGGGCAGATGCCCCCGACCGGCGCGCCCAGACGGGCGTGCCCGACGATTTCGACCGAAGTGAACCGGATGATCCTGGGCCCCGCGCCCGAGCCTCTTTCGTCCTGGCGCGGAACCTTTATGACAGCCGCCAAGCTTACCGGACCGACCAAGGAAATACGCCATGAAGCTGTTCACCGAATCGCGCCTGCGCGACGTCACCGCCCTGATCGTGCGCCGCATGGGCAGCGACGCGGAGGAGACCGCGCTGGTCGCCGATCATCTGGTTCGCGCCAACCTGGCCGGCCATGACAGCCACGGCGTGGGCATGCTTCCCGCCTATGTGCGCCTGCTCCAGGACGGGCTGCTGGTGCCGAATCAGACGCCGGAAACGGTGCTCGATTTCGGCGCGCTGCTGGTGCTGGACGCGCGCCGCGGCTACGGCCAGCACATGGCGGCGGAATCGGTCCGCCGCGCGATCGAGCGCGCCCGCACCACCGGCGCCTGCGTGCTGGGGATGCGCAACGCCTCCCATATCGGCCGCGTCGGCACCTATGGGGAGCAGGCGGTGGCGGCCGGGATGGCGTTCATCGGCTATGTCAACGTCGCCGACCACCACGACATTGCCGCACCCTGGGGCTGCGCCGAACCGCGGCTCGGCACCAACCCGTTCGTCACCGCCGTGCCCGGCGCCGAAGGTCCGGTGCTGCTGGATATGGCCACCACAACCATCGCCGCCGGCAAAGCCCGCGTCGCGCGCAACAAGGGCGTGCCGGTCCCGGATGACTGCCTGATCGACGCCGCCGGCCACCCGACCAACGATCCAACCCCGTTCATCGACGATCACATCGGCGCGCTGACCGCGTTCGGGCGGCACAAAGGCTCCGGCCTCGCGGTGATGTGCGAGATCATGGCCGGCGCGGTCGCTGGCGGGCAACGCGCGGGGGAGCCGAATCGGGGCGGGATTCTGAACTCGATGTTCGCGGTGGTGATCGATCTGGCCCGCATCGGCGGCAACGCCGCGCAGGTGCTGGCCGGGGTGGAGGCGACCAAGGCGCATATCCGATCCTCGGCGGTCGCACCGGGGTTCGAATCGATCCTGCTGCCGGGCGAAGCGGAACGGCGCTCAGCGGCGGCGCGGCGGGCAGAAGGGATTCCGGTGGACGACCGCAGTTGGGAGCAGATCCGGGAAGCGGCGGAGAAGCTTGGGATCACCGAGGCGGAGCTGGAGCGGGCGAATCGATAGCGCCCGCTAATCCCGTCCCGCGCAGACGAAATCCGGATTCTCCCAGCCCGGCTTGCCATAGCCCAGCCGGGTTCCGTCCATGGTCCGCACCGACCCGCCGGCGGCCTCCAACACCGCCTGGGGCGCACAGGTGTCCCATTCCATGGTCCGGCCGAAGCGCGGATAGAGATCGGCCGCGCCCTCGGCCAGGCGGCAGATTTTCAGCGCCGAGCCGTATTTCTCCACCCGCGCCACGCTGCGCCCGGCCAGGAACGCCTCGAGCCGCGGCACGTCGCCATGCGACCGGCTGGCGAGCACGACCAGGCCGTCCGCCGGCTGGGGGCGCGTCGTGATCGCGCGCCGACCCGCGGCGTCCTGCTTCCAGGCGCCATGCCCGGCGATGGCGCCGAATATCTCACCGGTGCTCGGCACGCCGACCACGCCCAGCAGCGCCCGACCGTTGCGCACCAGGCCGATATTCACCACGAACCCTTCCCGCCCGGCGGCGAATTCGCGGGTGCCGTCCAGCGGATCGACCAGCCAGTATTGCGCCGAGGGGGCGGTGATGCGTCCGCCGGCCACTTCCTCCTCGGCGATCACCGGGATTTCGGGGGCGGCCGCGCGCAGCCCGGCCACGATCAGCGCCTCGGCGGCGCGATCGGCCTCGGTGACCGGGGAACGGTCGTCCTTGCGTTCCACCGCGAAGCCGCGGGCGCGTACCGCGAGAATTGCGGCGCCGGCGCGCGCGGCGAGGTCGGCGGCCAGTTCGAGCAGGGCAAGATCGTCCATGCCCCGGGCTTTACCCGCTCCCGTCACGGCGCGCGAGACCGTGCAGCGGTTCGAGACCGGAAGCGGCCAGCGCCCGCGCCATGTCCGCCCCCGCGAGCAGCGCCAGCAGCCGCGAGGCCGCCGGCCCGGCGCCCGGCGTGGCCGCGACGGTGAACACCGTCGGCGTCTGCAACGCGGCAGGCAGCGGGCCGAGGATTTCGATCCCATCGACCAGGGCGAGCTCGCTCAGTTGCTGGACGGCATATTCGGTCTCCCCGCGCGCGACGAGGGCGCCGGTCAGGCCGCTGGGGACGATCTGTGCCTTGGCGTTGATCTCCGCGGCGATGCCGAGACGTTCGAGCAGGGCGGCGAAGTAAAGTCCGCTTGCCCCGGCGGCGGAGTAAGCGATCGAGCGGGCGGCGCGCAGCGTGGTGACCAGCGCCTCGGGCGTTGCGATATCCGGTCGCACGCGCCCAGGCGCCTGCGCCAGCCCGACCAGGGAGGCGGCGAGCGGCACCGCGCCCGGGGCCAGTTTTCCCTCCCGGGTCAGATCGGCCACCGCGGCGTCGGTCAGGATCACGAGATCCGCCGCCTCACCCCCGGCCAGGCGTTCGAGCAGCAACTTGGTGGGGGCGAATTCGGTGGCGATCGGACCGCCGAGCGCGTCCGCCAGCGCGGCGGCCCGGGCTTGCAGCGCGCCCTGCAGGCCAAGGGTGGAGAGAAGACGCAGCGGCGCTGGGGGCATGGCTTGTCGCTCCGGGTCGGCGGGGGGGCTGGTGATGACGTCGAAATCGAACGGGGTGAAACGCATGGCGGGCTCCTTGGGGTGGGAGCCGTTCCGCCGGGGCGTCGATCGCGGCCATGATGGGCCGGGGAAAACGAAAGCCGCCTGGGCGGGGCGGCTTTCGAGGGTGTGCGTGGGTCCTCAGGCCGCCGGGATATACCAGCGGTACCAAAATCGGCGGCCGGGCGGGAGGGTGCACATGACGGGAGTCTAGCGAGGCTGACGAAGGCCGGCAAGCGGCACCGCGCCGCTCCAGCACCACCGGGTGCCTGCTTGCTCGCGCGCTGCGGATAGAGGTGGTCCCAGGTCATCAACCCCGCTCACGGATGCGAACAGGACTGAGATAGAAAAATGGAAACTCTGCCGCGCAACAACAAAGAGCGGCGATCGCAGAAGATCAAAGAAATAGAAACGAACGGCGGGTTGCGCCCTTCGTTCCAGGCCTCGGGCTCAGATCGCCTGGATCGGTCCTGGATATCGCGCGAGGCTGGCGTCCGCGGTGAGCAGCATGATCCCTTCCACCAGCGCCTGCGCGATCAGCATGCGGTCAAACGGGTCCTTGTGCAGCGGCGGCAGGAGATCAAGCGCGACGGCGTGCGCACTGGTGACGGGAAGCTCGGCATAGCCGTTATCGAGCAGGCCGCGCCGCAGCAGCCGCGCGTCGGCACGGAAATCGTCCCGTCCCAGTTGCTGCTTGATCGCCACCTCCCAGAGACTGGCGGCGCTGAACATCAATTCGTTTGCTTCATCCTCAAGCAGTGCCCGCGCGGCGCGCGGCAGCCGCCGCGGGGTGCCCGCCGCCCAGAGCAGCACATGGGTATCGAGCAGCAGTTTCATGCCGGCGCGCTCAGCCGGCCTCTGCCCCGAACAGGCGCGCGATCTCCTC
>JAKAZN010000275.1 GCA_021815835.1 Pseudomonadota bacterium | reverse complement strand
CTGTGCCGGTGGCCGCGCCCGCGCCGATGCCGGCGGCGGCCAGACCGGCGCCGCTCCCCGCGGCGGCGAAATTGATCGAGGAGCATGCGATCGCGCCGGCGGCGCTCGGCGACGGGTCGGGCAAGGACGGGCGCGTCACCAAGGGCGACGTGCTGGCATTCCTGAATCGGCCCGCGCCGGCGGCACCGGCGTTGGCCGCGAAACCACAGCGCCCGGCGGACGCGCGGGAGGAACGGGTACGCATGACGCGGCTGCGCCGGACGATCGCGCTCCGGCTCAAGGAAGCGCAGAACACCGCGGCGATGCTGACGACGTTCAACGAGATCGACATGTCGGCGGTGATCGCGTTGCGCGCGCAATACCGCGAGGCGTTCGAGAAGAAGCATGCCGGTATCCGCCTCGGCTTCATGGGCTTCTTCGTTCGCGCCTGCGTCGCGGCGCTACAGGAATTCCCGGCGGTGAACGCCGAGATCGATGGCGACGAGATCGTCTATAAGCATTTCGTGCACATGGGCATCGCGGTCGGCGGCGCGGGCGGCCTGGTGGTGCCGGTGATCCGCGACGCCGACGCGCTGAGCCTCGCCGGGATCGAGCGGGCGGTGGCCGATTTCGGCAAGCGCGCGCGGGACGGGGCGCTGAAGCTGGACGAACTGTCCGGCGGGACGTTCTCGATCACCAATGGCGGCGTCTATGGCTCGCTGATGTCCACGCCAATCCTCAATCCGCCGCAATCGGGCATCCTGGGGATGCACAAGACGCAGGACCGGCCGGTGGCGATCGCGGGAAAGATCGAGATCCGGCCGATGATGTATGTGGCGCTGTCGTACGACCACCGGATCGTCGATGGGCGGGAGGCGGTGTCGTTCCTGGTGCGGGTGAAGGAACAGATCGAGGACCCGCGACGGATGCTGCTGGATCTGTGACCGCCGGGCGCGGCCCTCATCCGGTTCGCCGCGCGAACCGCCTTCTCCCGCTTGCGGGCGAGGTGAAGGGGGCTCGCTTCAGCGCGGTCCGTGGATCAGGCCGGACGCGGTCATGCGCGCGCGCGAGGCCGTCATGGACTCGGTGATCGCCAGCGCCGCTTCCAGCGCGCGGCGGCCGGCGGCGGCATCGACCAGCACCGGCGCGCCGTCCTGGATGGCGGCGATGAAGGCGCGGTGCTCGGCTTCCAGCGCGTCGTGATCCTGCCAGGAGACCTCCTCCAGCCCGAAGCCTTCCACGAACGGCAATGGCTGGCCGTGGCCACGGCGGATCACGGTCATTTTCCGGTTGGCGAAATCGATCGCCAGGTAGCCATCGGCGGCGAAGATGCGCATCCTCCGTTCGGTGCGCGCGGAGACGCGGCTCGCGGTGATGGTGGCGACCGCGCCGGAAGCGAAACGGATGCGCGCGCTGGCGATGTCCTCGTGCGCGCTGGCGACCGCGGCGCCGACCGCATCGACCGTCTCGATCGGGCTGTCGGTCAGCGCCAGGATCAGGTCGAGATCGTGGATCATCAGATCGAGGATGACGGAAACATCCGTCCCGCGCGGCTTGAAGGGCGCGATGCGCGTCGCCTCGATATAGAGCGCGGCGCCGGTGCGGCCCGAAAGCGCGGCATGGGCGGCGGAGAAGCGTTCAAGATGGCCGACCTGCAGCACGCGGTCCCGCGCGGCGGCGCGGGCGGCGAGGTCGTCGGCTTGCGCAAGCGTCGCGGCGATGGGTTTTTCGACCAGCACGTGGCAGCCGGCATCGAGCGCGGCGGCGGCCAGGTCGTGATGCGCGGCGGCGGGGGCGGCGATCACGACGGCGTCCGACTGCGCCAGAAGCTCAGGCAGGACGCGCACCGTCGTGCCGGTCTCCCACGCCACCGCCCGTGCCCGGTCGGCATCGGGATCGCAGATTCCGGATAACGCGACGCGCGAATTGGCGGCCAGTTTCAGCGCGTGGAAGCGGCCGAAATGACCGGCGCCGATGACGCCTACGCGAAGGGGCGCGGGGGAGGACACGCGCGATTTGTGGCCCAAGGTCCGCGGCGCCGCAAGGGCATGGTCAGCGCGGGGGCGCGATCAGCGGCGGGCGCCGGCGCGACGGCGAGCGGCGGCGAGCAGGCCCGCCCCGGCCGCCATCACGGCGAAAGCGGAGGGTTCATCGATCGGGGTCGATCCGCCGCCGGACATCGGGACCACCGGCAGGCCGGATAGCGAATTTGTGGGCAGGATATAGCTGCCGTAATGGTATTCGTTCGACTGCACGACATTCTGCGCGATCACCGTGCCGTTCAAATTGCCCGACGGGTTGGAGACGGTGGCATTCGGCGCCAGGATCTGGCCGTACCACTGCCCGGCGAAGGAGATCGTGGTGGCGTCGACGAAATCCCAGATCACGTTGTTCCCGACCGTATTCAGGTTCGGCAGCGCGGAGGAGGAAGTTCCCGACACGATCACGAACACGGCGTCCAGCCCCGTGGCCGTGATCCCGGAGAAATTCTGGTAGCTGACGAGATCGGCCATCGTCGTGGTGACGAATCCGTATTTCTTGCTGCCGTAACCGCCGGGCGCGGCGGTCGCGGCGAGCCCGGTCTGGCCGTTCTGCACATAGGCGCCGAGCACCTGCGCCGTGGTTCCCTGCGCGTCCGTCTTGAGGCTGGCGGACAAATCGGTGAGCGCGGTCTGGAACGGCAGGGTGGACGGGAAGGGGAATACCGTGCCGGCGGCGACGTTGGTGGTGACCGGCACGCCGGTGCGCATATTCTGCGTGGTGCCGGCGCTGGCGGCGCTGGTGGTGACGAAATTCGCGCCCTGGATCGTGCCGGCATTCGCGCCGACGATGCCGGTGCCGCCGTAATAATTCATGTTGAGCGTGCTGCCGGCGGCGTTGCTGCCCTGGATGAACGCATCCCCGCCCGGGTTCGCGCCGGCACCGGTGACGTTGCCCCAGACGTTCAGCGCCCCATAGGTGGCGCCGAGCGCGGCGCTCGTCGTGTCGCCGCTGCATCCGTTGAAGCAGATATTATGGCCGCCGCCGCCGATGAAATTGCCGCCGACCGCGATCCGCCCCTCGGTTTCGTTGTTGGCGGTGTAGTTGCCGAAGGTGACAGCCCCGAACTGGCCGAACACGGCGCTGTCCAGCGCGAGCTCGGCCGCGGTCAGTCCGGCGAAGGCTGGGCTGGCCAGCAGAGTGGCGCTGAGGGCAAGACCGAGGAGGAGGGGGGTGCGCATGAACCGGGGAACCGTGAGCCTCATCCGGTCATAGCGACGTCGTCGAAAATGGCAACCAGCCTGTCCCACCGGCGCGGCGCTTTTAGGCCGAACCACTGCCCAAAACACGACAAAGCGGCCGCCGACCCCGGTCCGAGGTTCAGGGCGCAAGGTCGGCGACCCGTTGCCCCAGCATCGCATCCAACCGCCGATCCAGCGCATCCGACACCGTGTGGATCGTGTCGTTGCGGGCATAGGCTTCCTCCGCCAGCGCGGCGCGATTCGCGACCGGCGGCATCGGGCCGGCGCATCCGCCCAGCAGCGCGGCCCCCAGCAGCGCAGCCCCCAGCGCCCCGGCGCCCAGGCCCTTGCGGACGCCCCGCGTTGTGGATGGGACGGAGACGGTCGGAACAGAATTGGTCATCGGAGCCTCCTCGACGGATCACCCCGGAACATGCGCGCCGAAATCTTACCAATCCGTGAATCCGCGTCACGCCAGACGGGAAACACCCTCCGCGGCGAGATAGGCGATCCGGCCGGCGACGATGCTCGCCACCACGCGCGGCCCTTGCGGGCCTTCGGCCGGGGCCAGCAGCACCAGGTCGGCGCGCTGCCCCGCCGCGATCGTGCCGCGATCGGCAAGCCCCGCCGCCGCGGCCGGCGCGGCCGAGATCAGCCCCCAGGCCCGTTCCAGGTCCAGCACCCCGCGCCCGGCCAGGATCAGCGCCGCCCGGGCCATCGCCGGGTAGTAGTAATCGGAGGTCAGGACGGAGCAGATTCCCGCCTCCGCCATCGTCGCCGCCGAGGCCCAGCCAAGATGCGACCGCCCGCGCAACACGTTGGGCGCGCCCATCGCCACCGCCTCCCCGGCCGCGCGGGCCGCCTGGCCCACCGCCTCGGCCATCGGGAATTCGCAGATCCGCGCCCCCAGGGCGCGGAACCGGGCGCGGTCTGCCAGGGTGGCGTCGTCGTGGCTCGCCATCGGGATTCCCGC
>JAKAZN010000274.1 GCA_021815835.1 Pseudomonadota bacterium | reverse complement strand
GCAGCGGCAGGGGTTCGAGACGCCGACGCCGCAGGTCTCCGGGCGGTATGCACCGGGGGCGTAGGGCGGGGGCCGGGGGGCGAAGGTTAAAATAGCGTTGACTTTGCGCCCGCTCGCCGTGATAAATCGGCTTCATAAGGTCTATCAGTAGAATCGCCCGCAGGAAGTGCGGTCGGCAGTGAGCGGGGGGCGCCGAGCCGTTCCGGGTTGAGACGGCCCGGGGCGTCTGCCGGTCGAGCGGGTGCGAAATTTGTGATCGTGACTCGCAGAAAAGGTTATTGGCCCGGCTGAGCGCGGTTCGGGTCGCGTGGGATAGGTAGGCTTGCCCGTCAGTCGGCGGCGGGTCGGTTTCGATTGCGGACGCGAGGGTCGAGATGGCGCAAGTTACGGTACAGAGCGGCGGATACGCAACGATACCGGGCTCCGGTGCGTTGAACGTGACGCTGCAGAACCAGATTGCCAGCGCGATCCTGGCCGCCGCGACGGCGCCGGGCGCCCACCTGTTCACGGCCACGGTTCCGGCCTCGTCGGGGCCTTCGGTGCCGGCGGTGCCCGGTCAGATCGGAACCGTCGCCGAGGCGTTGATCACCGATGCGGGTGGAAATTCCTACGCGTTCAACAGCAACTACAGCTATATTCTGGATAACGCGACCGGCATCGACACTATTTCCGTCGCCCCGGGAACCGGGATCATTTCCGGCACGGTCGGTGGCGTGTTCAACCTGGTCGGCGGCGACACTGTCGCACTCGGCGGCGGCAATAATCTGGTTCAGTCGTCGATCGCCGGTCCCTTCCCGCAGCCGGACTATGTTGCCGCCGGCGGCGGCAACGATACGATCACCGAGGGGATCGGTGGGACGATAGCAGGCGGCGGCGGGACCAATGTGCTGAGCGGCACCAGCACCGCCGGCTCGTTGCTGATCATTTCGTCGGGCGCCGGTGACACCGTGAACGCGCTGAGCGCATCCGGCGTCACCGTGCAGTCCTCGGGCACCAACACCAGCATCATCTCCGATAGCGTTGATGCGGGGTCTTCGCTTTATGTGCAGGACACCGGAACCAACACGACGCTCTTCGGCGGCAACCTGGGGCCGGAGACGATCTCGGCGCAGGGCACCGATCTGGTCGCTATGGCCGGAAAGGGGAATCTGCTGTTCCTCGGCGGCGCCGGGTCCAGCTATCTGGTCGGCAGCGCGGGCGCGGCGGAAAATATCGTCGGCGGCAGCGGCAATATACTCTATACCGACAACGGCGCCATTGCGACCGTCACCGGCGGTAGCGGGCATTTCACCGGGTTCGGTGGGCCGAACGGCGTCATCAACTACAGTGCCAGCACCGGCAGCGCGTTGTTGGTCGCGCTGGGTGGGAGCGAGACGCTGAGCGCGGCCGGTTCGTCGGTTGGTACAGCGCTTTTCGCCGCGGACAACCTGTTCAGCGTGGGGCAACCGACCAACGATCTGCTGGTCGGAGGCGCGGCCAACGACACCATCGTTGGCGGCAACGGCAACACCACCATGACCGGCGGGGCTGGGGACAATATCTTCGCTTTTTTCAATACCGCCTTCGGTGCCACCCTCGGTGGCGGCACGAACCTGATCACCGACTTCAACGCGCTCGATACCGTGCTTGCGTCGGGTTACGGAACTGCGGCGGCGGCGGCGGCGCTGGCGGCGGCAACGGTGTCCGGGGGCAACACCACCATCACGCTGGCGGACAACACCAAGATCACCTTCGCGGGCGTCAGCAGCGCCAGTGCGCTGAGCGGCCACTTCTACACCTTCTGAGCGGGATCGCGCCGCCGCCCCCGGAGCTTCAGTCGGGCCGCTTCGGACCAAGCTTTCGCCAGAGCGCCGCGAACGGCGCCAGTCGGCGCCCGATCCGGCCGAGCACCCGCTCCACCTCGGCCAGACGCCGCTCCTGTGCGATCAGGCGCGTCTGCAGGCTCTGCAGGCTCGGCGCCTCGCCTATCTCCTGCGCCCAGGCGGCGAAGCCCGCTTGTTCCCCTTGTTCGACGATCCGCGCACGCAACAGACGCAGCCGCTCGGCCGCGAGGCCTGTCGGGTCGCCCCCCGGCACGCCGGCGCGGCGGCGGAGGATGGCGAAGAACTCGCAACCCGACGGCCCCTCCAGCGTCTCCATTTGCCACGTGCAGAGCCCGAGCGCGCCGAGCTCCAGCAGGATGAGTGCGAAGCTGGCGGGGGTGAAGCGCCAGGCGTGGCAGTCCTCGAATATGCTCGGGGCCGCGGTGAACAGTGCCGCGGTATCCGTTGCGGTCGGGAACGGCGACAGGAACGCCGGAGCGGCGACCGCGTGCTGGCCCCAGGCGGTGGTTCCGTCCATGACGATCGCGTAGGCGCGCTGGTCCCACAGCGCCCGCGCGGGATGGCGGCTGCGCCGGGCGAACATCGCCTCCAGCACCTCCCCGGTGGTGCTGACGGGGCGGAAATAGTCGAAGCAGTACCGATGATCGGGGATCGCCAGTGCGATCGTCCCCTCGGGCTGCAGAAGTGCCTCGGCGGAAGCGAGGAATCCCGCCGGATCGGGCATGTGCTCGATCACGTGGCTCGCGATCAGTCGGTCGAAACCGCCATGCAGCGTCGCGGGCACGGCCTCGTGCAGCTGCCCGTCCTGCCAGATGCCGTCCACCGCCTCGATCCGCTCCAGCGTCACGCCGGCATCGGCATATTTGGCGCGCAGTCCCGCCCGATCGAGGTGATCGACCACAAATGTGCGCCACCCGTCGGCCTTGGCTGCGATCGGGGCAAAGCTGGGTCCGAGTTCCAGGATGCGCGTTTCTTCGCGCAACGCCGCGCCCAACAGAACCTGCTCGCGGGTCACGGATACCGGGTCAGAGCCAAGTGCGCCGTGCCCCGCCGAAGCGGCGCGCCAAGGGGCGCAGCGCCATCAGCATCGGCACCAACCTGGCCGCGAGCCAGGGCTGGCGCAGCAGCGGCAGCACCCCGCGCACGATCAGACGTACCCGCAGTCGGTTCATGCGGGCGATCCAGGCGAGGTCGGCGGCAGCGGCACGCATCGCATCGGCGTCGCGGAGTTCGGCGGCAATGCGATAGTCCTGTGCGACACTCAGCAGGAAGCGCGGCCCCAGCATGTCGCGGCGGAAGCGGCGATCCCGCGCCGCATCATCGGGGAATGCATCGAGCAGCTTCTGGAGGTAAAGCATCCGGCTCTCCGCCATGCGCGAGGAGTATGAGCTGCCGCCGGGATGGATCCGCCAGCGCGACAATGCGCGATCGACGAACACGTTATCGTAGCCGGCTCGGAACAGGCGCAGGAACAGGTCGTCGTCTTCATACCCGGACAGCGCTTCGTCGAAACCGCCGATCTGCGCAAACGCCGCGCGGTCAATCAGCGAGGCCGAGGGCAGCACGAACATGTCGTTGGCAAGGCACGCGAACAGGGTGCGCTTGGGGTGATGAAACGGCAGCAGCTTCAGGCAGTCCTGCGCCACCATGGCGCCGCCTTCGTCGATCTCGTCGAGATTGGAATAGGTCCAGCCGAGCGGCGGCGTGCGCTGCGCGAGGAACGGCTGCACGAGCCCTTCCAGATGCTCCGGATACCAGATGTCGTCCTGGTCGAGCAGCGCGATATGGGTGCCCGAAGCGTGCCGGATGCCAAGGTTGCGGGCCGAGGACTGGCCGCCGTTTGGTTTGTGCAGAAGTTGCAACGGCCGGCCCGCCGCGATGCGGCGCACCAGGTCCGCGCCGCCGTCGGTGGAGCCGTCGTCGACGACGATGACTTCCGACGGCGGCAGGGTTTGCGCGAACACACTCTCCAGCGCCTCGGCGATGAACCGCGCGCCATTATAGAGCGGGATCACGACCGAGATACGCAGCCCTCCGGCGGCAGCGCTGGCCGCTCCCGCGGGGTCCGGCGCGGTGGCGCTGAGTAGCGCGCTTTCGGCGACCCAGCGTTCGCCGACGGCGGCGAACCGCTCCCGCACGCGACGCAGCGAGGCGGTGTCCTGGAGCCGGCAGAGCGCGGCCACCACCTCCGGCGCCTCGGTCCCCACCGCCAGCACCCCCAAGCCGCTCGCGTGCAGGAACTCGAACCCCGGGTAGTGCTCGCGTAGTTCCGCGAACAGCCGCCAGACGCCGAAATCAGCCTCCCGCACGTTGGTGTCGTGGAACAGCACCACCGCGCGGTTCGACAGTTTCGGTAG
>JAKAZN010000273.1 GCA_021815835.1 Pseudomonadota bacterium | reverse complement strand
CGCGGGTGGCGGCGTAGGTGGGCAGGGCGGTGTCCAGGAAGCGCGCGAGCCGGGCACGGGCACCTTCCTCCCCGGGGGTCCAGGTCGCGCGCAGCCCGCCGGCCCAGTCGGGGCCGGTGGGCAGCAGGGCCCAATCGGCGAGCGCATCGGAAGCGGGCGCGGCGGGGGCCGGGATGCGCGCCGGCGCCGGGCGCGGGCCGGGCGGGCCGCCGGCGGCATACGCGGCGCGGGCGAACGGGGTATAGACGCTGAAACCCGTTCCGGCTCCGGTGCGGATCGCGTCGGGCGGAAACATCGAGCCCGTGCGGAAACGGCGCAGCGCCACGGCGGCGGAGGCCAGGGAAGTGGCAACCTCGCGTTCCCGCGCGCGGCCCCGGGGTTCGATCGCGGCGCCGGCGAACACGGCGTCCGCGCCGGTTTCCCGGGCGAGCGCGGCGAGCGTGGCGGCGGCGGCGCCGCGGCGCAGGATCAGGGGCGCGCCAGCGTCCGCGAGCGCGGCGGCGAGCGCGGTCAGGCTGTGATGCAGCCACCAGCGGGAGGCCGCGCCCGGGGCGTCCCACGATGCCGAGCTGCCGGGGGCGGCGTCGTCCAGCAGGAAGACCGGCAGGACCGGGCGGCCGGTCTCGAGCGCGGCGTGCAGCGCGGCGTGGTCGGCAAGGCGCAGATCGTTACGGAACCACAGGATGACGGGGGCGAGGGGCATGACGGAAGACATGCCCCGTCCGGACGTGGACGCAAGGGGGGCCGCGAACGAAAGGGGGCGGCCTTGCGCGGGCGCGGGCTACGCGGCGCGGCGGGTCACGTGCGGGCCGTGGCCGGCGGTGGCGTGACCGCTTTCGGTCGCGGCGGCGCGGAAATATTCCAGCAGGAACACCCGGACCGCGCTGGTGCGCCCGCCCAGATGGCGCGCGGCATCGACATCGCGGATCAGCGCGTGGACATCCCGCGCCTCCCGCTGGCAAACCTCCAGCAGCGCCTCCCATAATTCGGGTTCCAGGCGCATGCTGGTCCGTCCGCGGTCGGCGATGACGTTGCGATTGACAAGGCGACTGGCAGACACGGCAACCCCCTTCACGACACGCGGACAGATAAGCACCGGTTCCCTAAGCAACCGCGAAGATCGGCGCGCGATCGCGTGCGGACGGGCCGAAATCGCGGCGGCTCACGCGGCGCGGCCGCGCAGCATCTCGAGCTGCCAGCGCATCTCCTCGATCGTCAGCGGAAACCCGCCCCGCGTGGCCGCCACCAGGCTTTCCGCCGGGCCGAGCCGGGCGAGATCGGCTTGCACCCGCGCGGCCAGGGTCATCGAGAACCCTGCCTTCCACGCCAGCGCGACCAGCGCCTTGGCGTTGCGCAGCGCGACCGCGCGATCCACCGCCGTAATCGGCATCGCCGCGGCGAGCGCCAGCAGCGCGCCGGCCAGCCGCATCTCCCCCTGGCGCAGCGCGCCCAGCACCGTGGCCTCGGTCAGCCGGCCGGCGCGCGCGACCCGATGCGCCTCGGCCAACGCCGCCTCGGTCGCCGCGGCGGATTGCGGCGCGCCGAGGCCGCCCTCGGCGTCGATCCGCGCCCCCAACCGCGCGCGCAATTCCTGGGTGAGCGCGGCGTCGAGATCGCCGCGATGGGCGAGCTCGTCCAGCAACTGGGTGGCGACGATCCCGGCCAGCGCGCGGGCCGAGCGCGGCGGCAGGATCGGGCGGCGCACCAGCGGCTCGTGCCATTCGGTATGTTCGGCGGCGCGCGCGATCAGCCCATCGAGCGCCGCTTCCCGCAGCTGCGCCGAGGGATTGGCGAGCAGCGCGCGAATCGCCGCGTGGTCGGTGCCGGCGGCGATCACGTCGGCCACCGCCTCGGTCATCGCCGGACGGCGGGCGATCGCGCAGGCGGCGCCCGGCGTGGGCGGGTTTTCCAGCAATGCCATCAGATCGGCCTCGGTGAGGATGGGCGACAGGCGCAGCACGGGCTCGCTCACCGCCACGGCGGTGTCGCGCGCCAGGCGCAGGATCAGCTTGCGCGGCGCGTCCGGCATGGACTTGACCGCCTCGGCGATCGCGGCGCGCACCTGTTCGGCGGTGTCCTCCACCAGCAGGCTCAATGTGTCGTAGGTCTGGCGCTGCAGCCTTCCCTGTTCCTCCGCCGACAAGGCGGGGGCGAGGGCGGCGAGCTTGCGGGCCAGCAGCGCGCGCACCCGCTCGTCCGGATCGCGGGCCAGCGCGCGGTTGGCCGCCGGCGGGGCGGCGGGATTGAGCGCCAGCGCCGCGCGCACCAGCACCACGGGATCGGCGGCGAGGCGTTCCAGCTCGGCGGGCGGGGTGCAGGAGGCGCTGCCGCGGCGGACGCGCGCGGCCTCGGCGGCGGCCTCGGCAACGGGCTCGGCGAGATCGCTCATACCTCGGCATCCGGGGCCACCCGCCAATGGCCGCGGCCTTCGCGCTTGACCTCGAACATCGCCAGATCGGCGCGGCGCATGACGTTGTCGATATCCTCGAAGCTGCCGACCCGGCGGGTGGCGATGCCGATCGAGATGCTGAGCGCGGGGCGCGGCCCGCCCACCACTTCGGCCAGCACGCCGGGGACGTTCCGGCGCAGCGAATCGGCGCGCTCGGCCGCCGTCATGTGATCGGCGCCGTTCAGCCACAGGGCGAATTCGTCCCCGCCCAGGCGCGCGACCAGATCGGTGGGGCGGACCGTCTGGCGCAACAGGGCGGCGGTGCGGCACAGCACCTGATCGCCCATCTCGTGGCCCAGCCGGTCGTTGGCCTGCTTGAAATTGTCGAGATCGGCGAAGATCAGCGTGCCGGGTTGCGATTCGCGGTCCAACCGCTCGATATGGCGGGGCAGTTCCTCGAGGAAGGCGCGGCGGTTGAGCAGGCCGGTCAGCGCGTCGGTGCGCGCCTGGCGCGCCATCTCGCGCTGGATCGCCTGGTGTTCCAGCACCACGCGCACGATCCCGCCGGCGGCGTCGATCAGCAGCCCGTCTTCATGGTCCCAGGGCCGGCCGTCGGTTCCGCGCCAGACCGCGAGGCCGGCGCGATCGCCGAAGCGGGTGCGGCAGGTGGAGACCAGCAGGGGGCGTCCGGCGGGGCTCGCGGTGGCGGCGGCGGTCTCGCTGGCGTCGCGGCCGATCAGCGCGGCGATCGGATCGAGCAGCCCGGCCGCGCCGTCGCCGTTCTGGTGCAGCACGGTCGCGCCCCCTGGAGCGCCGTCCGGCCCCGCGCCGATCACGGCCACGCCCTCCGCGCCCAGCGCGTTGCGGACCGAATCGAGCACGGCGCGCATCATGCGTGGCGCCAACACCTCCTGGCGCATGCGGGCCAGGATGTGATCGACCATCGCGCCCCGGCGCAAGGCCGCGGCGGAAGTGGCGGCGGCGCCGTTCTCGGCGGTGACGTCGATCGCCATGCCGCGCGCGCCGATCGTCCGGCCCTCGGCATCGAGCAGGGGGGCGGCGGCGAATACCAGGCAGGCAAGCCCGCCATCGGCGCGGCGCAGCCAGGCGTGACGGCCACGCAACGGGGCGGCGGGGTGGAACGGGTCGAACCCATCGCGGTCGGCGAGCAGGCAGGATGCGTCCTGGCCCAGCAGCAGCGCGGCGGGCCAGCCGAGCGCGGGGTCCGGCATGATGACGCCGAGGCGTCCGTCCGCGTCCGTCTCGAACACCAGATCGGCGGCGAGGCCGACCAGGTCGCGCCAACGCTGGCGGCTTTCCAGCAGCGCGCGGCCGAGGCCGGGATCGGCCCCAGAAGGCACGGCGGATGGCGGCACGGCGGATGGCGGCGCGGCGGACGGAGGATCGGCCGCGAGCGCGGCCGGAGCGTCGGTCATGACGGGCGCCTTCGGAAGGGGCGACCCGGTGCGTCCCGGGCCGGAAGCCATTTCACTCCCGAACGATGAACGAATGGTTTCCCGCGCCCCGCCGGTATCGGCCGCCACCGGGCCTCTCAGCCCACCCCGTTATGCAAATAAAACGGAATTCTCCGTCCTCGGGAAGGAGAGAGATCTTCATCCCCGGTGATGCATCGGGGGCCGATCCGGGGAGGCTCCCCCCGCTTGGGGGGAAGACGCGCCACCGGGGATGAAATTTTCCCTCTCCGCCGCGCCCGGAAGCGGTTTCTTCCGGCCCCTTAACGCTCCCTTAGTACTTCCGTGGTCTTATAGGCCCCGTGACCAACGCCCCACCCCAT
>JAKAZN010000272.1 GCA_021815835.1 Pseudomonadota bacterium | reverse complement strand
GAGGGCGGGGCTGTGCTGACGCGGCGCAAATCCCTGGCCACGCTGGTCGAATCCTTCCGCGACTGGGGCCGGGACTGCTGGTGCGCGCCCGGAGACGCCGATACCTGCGGCAAACGCTTTGACTGGCAGCTCGGCGATCTCCCGGAAGGGTACGATCACAAATACATCTATGCTCATATCGGCTACAATATGAAGGCAACCGACATGCAGGCCGCCGTCGGGCTGAGCCAGCTCGGGCGGGTCGATGGGTTCATCGCGCGCCGGCGGGAAAACTTCGCGTGGCTGACGCAAGGTTTCACGCAAGCCGGCCTGGACGAGCATTTCATCCTGCCGCGGGCGACGCCCGGGTCCGACCCCAGCTGGTTCGGCTTCCTGCTGACCATCCGCGACGGCTCGCCGTTGCGCCGGCGGGCCGTGATCCGCTGGCTCGAGGAACACAAGATCGGCACGCGGCTGCTGTTCGGCGGCAACCTGACCCGCCAGCCGGCATTCCGCGACGTGGAGTACCGGATCGTCGGCGACCTGACCGCCACCGATAAGATCATGCGTGATTCGTTCTGGATCGGCGTCTGGCCCGGCATCGGGACAGCGGAACGGGACTATATCCTGGACCGCTTCGTGGCGATGGTCCGGCATTTCGCATGACCGTGCTGATCACCGGCGCCACCGGGTTCGTCGGCAGCCGTCTCGCACGGCGGTTGCTGGCCGAGGGGCAGTCGGTTCACGCCATCCTCCGGCCCGGATCGGACCCGGCCCGGCTGCCGCCCGGCGCGATCGCCCATGTCCATGACGGATCGGTAGCGGGTCTGGGTGCCATTCTGGTCGCCGTTCGCCCGGTCCTGGTGTTCCACCTCGCCGGGCGTTTCGTCGATCGGCACCGGGCCGAGGACCTTCCCGGTTTGATCGCCGACAATATCGGCTTCGGCGCCGCTCTGGCCGAGGCCATGCTGCACGCGGGCTGCGCGCGGCTGGTGGTCGCGGGTACGTCCTGGCAGCATTTCGGGGACACCGATGCCCCGGTCAACCTGTATGCCGCAACCAAGGCGGCGCAGGAGACGCTGCTGAGCTATTACGTGGCCGCCGAGGGGTTGCGCGTGATCGTTCTGAAACTGTTCGATACCTACGGCCCCGGCGACCGGCGCGGCAAGATCTGGTCGCGGCTGGCGGCGCTGGCTCCGGACGCGCCAGCGTTGGCAATGTCGCCCGGCGAGCAGTGGATCGACCTGGTGCACAGCGATGACGTGACCGCGGCGTTCGTGATCGCGGCGGCGCGGCTGCGGACGGACCTGGTGGCGGGGATCGAGAGCTACGCGGTCAGTTCGGGCGCGCCGCGGCCTCTGCGTGAGATCGTGGCGCTGATGGCGCGCATCGCGGGACGGCCCATCCCGGTGGCCTGGGGCGGACGCCCCTACCGGCCGCGGGAGGTGATGCGCCCCTGGGACGCCGGCCGATGGTTGCCCGGCTGGGAACCGCGCATCCGGCTGGAGGACGGGATCCGCTCGATCCTGGACGGCGATGTTTGACGTGATCGAGACGGTCCTGCCGGGCGTGCGTCTGCTGCGTCCGGTGGTGCGCGGGGACGCGCGGGGGCGGTTCGTGAAGATCATGCACCGCGATTTCTTCACCGCCCACGGCATGTCGGCCGATTATGCCGAGCAGTACTATTCGGTCTCGGCCCAGGGCGTGGTGCGCGGACTACACTTCCAACTGCCGCCGCACCACCATCACAAGCTGGTGGCCTGTCTATCCGGGGAGGTGCGGGATGTGGTGCTGGACCTCCGCCGGGCCAGCGCGACATACGGGCGCCATGTGACCTTGGAACTCAGCGGCGCGCGCGGCGAATGTGTCTATATCCCGTCGGGCTGCGCGCACGGTTTCGCAGTGCGCGCCGGTCCCGCACTGCTGCTATACGATGTGGGCAGCATCCATGCCCCGAGCCATGATTCCGGCCTGCGATGGGATTCGGCCGGGATCGACTGGGGCGTGGCGGCCCCGGTTGTGTCCGAACGCGACGCCGCGCTGCCGGCGCTGAGAGATTTCGTTTCTCCATTCTGAAAGGACCGCGCCGCAATGAAGGTGGTGATTCTGGCAGGCGGCCTGGGGACCCGACTTTCGGAAGAAACCGAGACCAGGCCGAAACCCATGGTGGAGATCGGCGGCTACCCGATCCTGTGGCACGTGATGAAGATCTACAGCCATTACGGACTGAGCGATTTCATTGTCTGTCTGGGCTACAAGGGTTACATCATAAAGGATTATTTCCATAATTTCTTCCTGCACTCGTCTGATGTCACGTTCGACCTGCGCACCGGAACCATGGAGGTGCATCGTGCCGGCACCGAGCCCTGGCGGGTCACGCTGATCGAGACCGGGTCGGAGACGCAGACCGGCGGGCGCCTCAAGCGCGCCCTGCCCTTTGTCGGCAATGACGATTTTTGCTTCACCTATGGAGACGGCGTGGGCGATATCGATATCCCGGCGCTGCTCGCTGCCCACCGCGCCGCGGGGCGGCTGGCGACCGTGACCGCTACCCTGCCGCCCGGCCGGTTCGGTGCGCTGCGCCACCAGGATGGCGCCGTCACCGGCTTCCAGGAAAAGCCCGAGGGCGACGGCGCCTGGATCAACGGCGGCTTCTTCGTGCTGTCGCCGCGTGTAGGCGGCTATATCGAGGGCGATGCGACGGTCTGGGAACGGGCACCGATGGAGCGCCTGGCGGCCGAGGGGGAACTCGCGGCCTATTTCCACCATGGGTTCTGGCAGCCGATGGACACGTTGCGCGACAAGCGCCACCTGGACGCGCTGTGGGCCTCCGGCAGGGCACCCTGGGCGGTGTGGTCCCCGGGCGCGGCCAGCGATCGATCCGGCGCATGATTGCAAGCGGGCAGTACTTAGGAAGGTTTCAGAGGATTTCGTAGTTTTCGATATCCCGAAGCACAAGCCGCGCGGGGTCGGTGCCCGCCCGATACCAGCGCGCGGTCCAGTCCAAAGCAGTCTCCAGAGTCAGGCGCGGGCGCCAGCCAAGCCGGGCCCGAGCGCGCGCAGCATCCACCGCAAGCGTGCCGGCTTCGTGCGGCTGCGGCGCCGCGTCGATCCGCCAGGCCGCACCGTCACCCCATGTCTGCGCCAGGCGAGCGACCACATCGGCCACCGGCCGCACATCCGCGGCAGGGGGACCGAAGTTCCAGGCGGCGGCAGCGTCGGTGCCGCGATCGAACAGCGTCTCGGCCAGGATGAGGTAGCCACAGAGCGGCTCCAGCACATGTTGCCACGGCCGGGTGGCGCGCGGGTTGCGGATGGCGACGGTCCGCCCGGCGACGAAGGCGCGGATGCAGTCGGGGATCAACCGGTCGGCCGCCCAGTCACCGCCGCCGATCACATTGCCGGCCCGCGCGGTGGCCAGCGCCAGTGGCGGCGTACGATCCGTCAGAAAGGATCGACGCCAGGAAGCGGCAAGGATTTCGGCGCAGGCCTTGCTGGCGCTGTACGGATCATGGCCGCCGAGCGCGTCGCTCTCGCGATACGCCCGGGACCATTCGCGGTTCTCATAGCATTTGTCGGAGGTGACGCAGACCAGCGCGCGCACCCGCGGTGCATGGCGCGCCGCTTCAATCACATGGGCGGTGCCCATGACGTTGGTGGCAAAGGTGTCGATCGGTGCGCGATAGGAGACCCGCACCAGAGACTGCGCGGCGAGGTGCAGGACGATCTCCGGGTCCGCCGCGGCGACGGCGGCGGCGAGCGCGGCGGGGTCGCGGATGTCGCCATGGGTGGACACCAGATGCGCGGTGCCAAGGTCGGCCGCGAGGCTGGAGGATTCGGGCGGCAGGGCGAAGCCATGGACCCGCGCACCCAGCCGGTGCAGCCACAGCCCCAGCCAGGCCCCCTTGAAGCCCGTGTGGCCGGTCAGGAAGACACGGCGATCACGCCAGAACGCGGGGTCGGGCAGGCGGGAGGTCACCGCGGACCGGTTGGTCGTTGCGGCGATGACCCGGGACTTCGCGCGGGTGCCCAGGGCTGCGCCAGGGCTCCTACCCAAACACCCCCCCCAGCGCCGCCAGCTCGCTCAGATGCCGGTCCGCGTCCCCGAACATCTGATCGATCATGGTCAGCCGCTTGAAATAATGTCCCCCGGCGTATTCCATCGTCATCCCGATCCCGCCATGCAGCTGGATCGCCTCCTGCCCCAC
>JAKAZN010000271.1 GCA_021815835.1 Pseudomonadota bacterium | reverse complement strand
CGGCCGGCCCGACCGGTGGCGCGGGAGCCGTAGGCCCAGACCGTGGCGGATGGCGGCAGGATGGCGCGCAGGATGGCGAGCACCAGGCGGTGCTGGTCGGGCGAGAGGGCGATGGTTCCGGGCGGGTTCATGCGGGCGGCCGGGACAGGGCGGCGCGCAGGTGGTCCGCTTCGGCCAGGAACTCCGGGATGGCGGCGATGACGGGAAGCGCCACCTTGGTATCGTAGGTGTGGCTGGTGCGGGCGCGCAGGTCGCGGAAGCGCCGCCAGGTGGGCCAATCGCCGCGCAGCAGGCCGCGCGCGGTGCCGGCGCGGATCAGGTCGGCGAAGGCGAGGGCTTCGATCTCGTCCGGGTCGGCCGCGGTTTCCTTCAGGCGGCGCTTGAGGGTGCGGTGGGCCAGTTCGTAGGTGAACTCGAAACGCTGGATCAGGCCGTCGCGGATCTGTTCGTCCGTGGGGTCCTGCTCGTAGCGATGCAGCCCCTCGCGGAGGCGGGCGATGGCGTTGGCGAGCGGGGTGGGGTCGAGGGGCATCGGATCGCTATTTCTCGCCTGAGGGCGGCGGGGCTGGTGGGGAGTGTAGCGCGCCCAGGCGGTCGCGTCGCCTCTGTCCGGGTGGGCGGAATGCGGCATCGTCGGGTTGCGACGGCGACCGTCATCGGCAACCCGGTTCCGAACAGCCCGGCCCCCAAGCCGACGCGCGCAAGCAGGTCGCGGAAGCGCATCAGATCCGCCGGCTGTCGCGCAACGCGCGGCGCACGTTGCCGACATCGAACGATCGCGCCCCCCCTCCCCGCCTTGCCCCCGGCCCAAGCCGGGCTACAACCCTCCGCGGAGAACTGCCCCGGAGCCCCGCCCCCCATGCCCACCCCGCTCGAAACCGTCATCGCCGCCGCCCGCGACCGCCTGGGCGAGCGCCTGACCACCAACGCCACCCTCCGCGAGCACCACTCCCACGGCCAGGACACCCAGCCCCCGCATCTGCCCGACGCGGTCGCGTTCATCGAGACCACCGCGGAAGCCGCCGCGATCCTCGGTCTCTGCCATGCCCATTCCGTCCCCGTCGTGCCCTGGGGCGCCGGCACCTCGCTGGAGGGCCATGTCACCCCGGTCCGTGGCGGCATCACGCTCGATCTGTCGCGCATGACGAACATCCTCGCCGTCAGCGCGGAAGACATGGATTGCCGGATCGAGGCGGGGGTGACGCGCGATCAGCTCAACACCCATCTGCGCGACGCCGGCCTGTTCTTCCCCGTAGATCCCGGCACCTCGCTGTGTACCCTCGGCGGGATGTGCGCCACCCGCGCCTCGGGGACCAACGCCGTCCGCTACGGCACCATCCGCGAGAACGTGCTGGGCCTGACGGTGGCGCTGGCCGATGGGCGCGTGATCCACACCGGCGGGCGGGTGCGCAAATCCGCCACCGGCTATGATCTCACCCGGCTGTTCATCGGCTCGGAGGGCACGCTCGGCGTCATCACCGAAATCGGCCTGCGCCTGCACGGCATCCCGGAGGCGATCTCGTCGGCCACCTGCCAGTTCGACGATCTGCGCCAGGCGGTGGAGACCGTCATCATGGTGATGCAGTCCGGCATTCCCGTGGCACGGATCGAGTTCCTGGACGAAGTGCAGGTGGCCGCCTGCATCGCCTATTCCAAGCTCACCGGCCTGGAGGCCAAGCCCACCCTGTTCTTCGAGTTCCACGGCACCCCGGCCGCCGTCGCCGAACAGGCCGGCCAGGCCGAGGCGATCGCCCAGGACCATGGCGCGCACGGGTTCCGCTGGGCCACCGACCCGGCGGAGCGAGGAAAGCTCTGGCAGGCCCGCCACGACGCGCTCTGGGCGGCGCTGGCGCTGAAGCCGGGGTATCAGGGCCTGACGACGGATTCGATCGTGCCGATCTCGGCGCTGGCGGACGCGGTGGTGGGGACGAAGCAGGATATCGCGGCCTCGGGGCTGACCGCGGCGGTGGTGGGGCATGTGGGGGACGGCAATTTCCACACCGTGATCCTGGTCCCGCCGGAGCCGGACGCGCTCGCCCGGGCGTGGGAGCTCGACAAGAAGATCGTGGCGCGCGCGCTGGCGCTGGGCGGATCCTGTTCCGGGGAGCACGGCGTCGGGATCGGCAAGCGCGAATTCCTGGAAGCCGAGCACGGGGCGGAGGCGCTGGCGGTGATGCGCTCCATCAAGCAGACCCTCGATCCGCGCGGGATCATGAACCCGGGGAAGATGTTCCTGAACTGAGCCGCCTCTTGCCAAGCCTGGGGGCACATGCGACCTGCCGCCAACCATCCGACCGGACCCACCATGCCCGATTCCGCGGCGGAGGCGGCCCCGCACCGCGCCCTGATTCTCGATTTTGGTTCCCAGGTGACGCAGCTGATCGCGCGCCGCCTGCGGGAAGCCGGCGTCTATAGCGAGATCTGGCCCTGTTCGGCCGATCCCGCGCGGATCGCCGCCTGGCGGCCCGGGGCGATCATCCTGTCGGGCGGCCCCGCGTCCGTGCACGAAGCCGGCGCGCCGCTGGCCGCGCCGGAAATCTTCGCGCTCGGCCTGCCGATCCTGGGCATCTGCTACGGCGAACAACTGCTCTGCCACCAGCTGGGCGGCGCGGTCGAGGCGCACGCGCAGCGTGAATTCGGTCGCGCAACGGTGGAGATCATCGACGATTGCGCGCTGTTTCACGGCGTCTGGCCCAAGGGCGGGCGCGAGCAGGTCTGGATGAGCCACGGCGATCGCGTGACCCGGCTGCCGCCGGGATTCCGCGCCGTCGCGGCGTCCGAGGGGGCGCCCTTTGCCGCGATTGCCGACGATGTCCGCCGCTTCTACGGCGTGCAGTTTCATCCCGAGGTCGTGCACACGCCGCATGGCGCGGCGCTGCTCGGCAATTTTCTCCATCGCGTCGCGGGGCTTTCCGGCAACTGGACGATGGCGAATTTCCGCGCCACTCAGATCGCGCGCATCCGTGCGCAGGTCGGCACCGGGCGGGTGATCTGCGGGCTGTCGGGCGGGGTCGACAGCTCCGTCGCCGCGGTGCTGATCCACGAGGCGATCGGCGATCAGCTGACCTGCATTTTCGTCGATCACGGCCTGTTGCGGCAGGACGAGGCGGCGGAGGTGGTGGAGACATTCCGGGACCGGTTCAATATCCGCCTGGTGCATCGCGACGCGGCGGAGCGGTTCCTTGCCGCCCTGGACGGCGTGACCGACCCGGAGGTCAAGCGCAAGACCATCGGCCGGCTGTTCATCGAGGTGTTCGAGGAAGAAGCCGCGCGGCTCGGCGGGGCGGATTATCTTGCCCAGGGCACGCTCTATCCCGATGTGATCGAATCGGCGGCCCCGCGCGGCGGTCCCTCCGTCACCATCAAGTCGCATCACAACGTGGGCGGGCTGCCGGAACGGATGCGGATGAAACTGGTGGAGCCGCTGCGGGAATTGTTCAAGGACGAGGTGCGCGTGCTGGGACGCACCCTCGGGCTGCCCGAGGCGATCGTCGGGCGGCATCCGTTTCCGGGGCCGGGGCTCGCGATCCGCATTCCGGGCGCGATCACGCGCGAGAAGCTCGATCTGCTGCGGCGCGTGGATGCGATCTATCTGGAAGAGATCCGGAGCGCCGGGTTGTACGATGCGATCTGGCAGGCCTTCGCGGTGCTGCTGCCGGTGCGCACGGTCGGGGTGATGGGTGACGGACGCAGCTACGATCACGCCTGCGCGCTGCGCGCGGTGACCTCGACCGATGGGATGACGGCCGATGTGTATCCGTTCGAGCCGGCGTTCCTGGCGCGCGTGGCGGGGCGGATTGTCAACGAGGTGCGCGGGGTCAATCGGGTCACGTACGATATCACCAGCAAGCCCCCCGGAACGATCGAGTGGGAGTGAGGGGGATGGGGGATGGCCCTGAGGGCCCTGGAGGGAAATAGCGAAGCAACAATAGGGGCTTATGGCGCAATGTGCCCGCCTGCATGGCGGTTGCCCGTGCCCGCGACCCATCCCAACCCCGATATGCCGCCGCGGCCCTTGCCGGCGCGCATCTCCGGCGCAACATAGCGGGCGAGGCGAGCGCGGCGGCCCCGGGGGCAAACCCAGGGGCGCGGTCCGGGCCCAACCCGAAGTTGCCGGGACCGTCCCGGCCCCTTGACCATGACCCCGCCCCACCCGTGACCGGGCGGGCAAGATAAGGAACGCCCCCATGGACGCCG
>JAKAZN010000270.1 GCA_021815835.1 Pseudomonadota bacterium | reverse complement strand
GTGCAGGAAGGTGGCGCCCGCGGGCACGTCCTCGTAGCCGCCCGCCTGTTCCCAGAGGGATCGGCGGAACACGGCGCAGGTGGTGACGTGATTGCCTTCCAGCAGGTCGGAAAGATCGAGCGTAGGTAGCACGTCGTAGGTTTCATTGAGAGCGCCGAAGCGGCGCACCGATGTCGATACGACATCGTAGCCGTACTGCTCGATCACGAAGGCCGCTTTTTCCAGGTAGGTCGGGCACAACATATCGTCGGCGTCCAGACAACAAATATAGCGGCCGCGCGCCTGGGAGATGCCGAAATTGCGGTTGTCGCCGACCCGGTGCCGCCCCTCGCGGAACAACACCCTGGTGCGCGGGCGCTCGAGCGCCCGCAGCATTTCGGGCGTGCTTCCGTCGGTGGAGCCGCCTTCCACGACGATGATCTCGATGTCCCGCAATGTCTGGGCCAGGGCGGAATCCACGGCCTCCGTGACGAAGGCACCATAGTTGAAGCAGGGGACGACCACGCTCACCAGGGGGCGGTCAGGCGGCCAGGGGTCTTCCCGATGCGGCGAAACCTCGGAATGCGCCGCGCCCGTTAGACCTCGCGGTCCGGCCAGGGCCCGCGCCCCCGGCCCCTGCGAGGAGGGTACGATGATGCTCCAGCGATAGAACAGATGTTGCCTCATCTGCGACCGTAGCGCTCGGAGTCCCCCGTGGCGCACGAGGTCACCGGCGATCCGCAGCCGCCGTCGATCGAAGGTGATCAGGAGCAACAACAACCCCCGCCACCAGGTCAGGGTAACTTTGTCGGAGTGGCGCGACATCGCGGTCACCGTCCGGTCCATGCAAAGAACCGCCGCAGCGGGTGGGGCTTCCGGGTCGGGCGGTCGGGCAGGCCGGCTTTCAGGGCCTCCAACGCGGCCTCCACGCTGCGAGCCTGCGCGGCATTCCAGTCCGACGCCGCCGCGCGCACCGCGTCTTCGTACCACAACTGCGCAAGCCGACGGCCGAGATTCGGGGTGAAGTGCCGCTCCAGCAGCACCGGCAGGCGCAGGATACGCGCCGGCGTCGGGCGGAAATCGTGCACCACCGCATAGGCGAGATTGAGCCGTGCCGCATCGTCGGACAGCGCAGTCGGATCTTCCGCCGTCATTGCCGCGAACAGGCCGGCCAAGGTGGCGAAGCGCGCCGGATCGCGAGTGGCGGCACCGATATAGGTGGACGAAAAGCCCGCGGTGGCGGTCTCGAAACCCTGGAACCGCACGCCGGGGAGGCCGGCGAACAGCGCCTCGATCCCGCGCACCGTGGGGTAGAAGATATGCTCATACGACCCGTTGTACCAATTTGAATTGTCGCGCGTTTCCGAGATCAGCGGCAGTTCCAGGATCAGCACGCCGGTGGGAGCGAGCATCGCCATGCTGGCCGCCACCGCTTGCTTGATGTCCAATACATGCTCGAAGGTGGCGATGGAGGTGATGATATCAAAGGCGCCTGCATGCGCGGCGGCAAACCCGGGGGCGAGCACGTCGGTCCCGATAATCTCCACGCCGGAATCGGCGGCGATGGCGGCCGCGGCTTGGTTCGTCTCGATCCCATGGCGACGCCAGACGCCTTCGAGGCGGCGCAACAGGAATCCGGTCGCGCAGCCGATATCAAGGATCGCGCCGCCGCCCGGCGCGAGCGCCTCGATCAGCAGCTTGACCCAAAGCAGGGCATGTTCGGCGGTGAATTCGTAATCGTCGTAGCCGTGCGCGCCGCCCTCGACGCGATGATAATAGTCGTCGGTATAGAATTGGGCGGTCGTGGCGGGGCGGTGTTCGACCACGCCCATGTCGCAACCGGCGCAGAACAGTACGCGCACGCCGTCGCCGCGCTCGGTCGCGCGCGCGACTTCGGTGCCGCCGCACACGGCGCATCGAAAGGCGGCCGGGACAGTGAGGGCAGGGTCGGGCATCGGCAGGGGGGAGCAATCTCGCGATAGGGAGTCACGGGCGTGACGAACGGCGCCGGTCCGGCAGGGGCAGCCGGGTGCTAGCGGTCCGAGGGGAGCGGGTCAATCAGCGGCGGGGCGCTCGATCGGTATGTGTTCCAATCGTCCCGCGCGGCGCCGCGAAGATCTCGCGCGCTCAGGCAGCCCGGAGTCGGCGCAGCCGAGAGAGCAGGGTCCGCCCGATGGCCCGCCCCAGCAGCAGCGGGAGCCGTACGAGGGTCCCGCGGGAGGGCGCTCGGCGCCAAGGTTGCTCGGCGAGGGCGGCACGGGAAGCGTCCCCGTGCCACAGCTGCATCAAGCGCTTCCCCAGGCTGGGCGAGTAGTATCGCTCGAGCAGCAGCGGCAGGCGGATGATGCGGGCCGGGGTAGGACGGAACTCATGCACTACGCGGTACGCGAGATTGAGCCTGGCGTCGTCCTCGGCGAGCGACGTCGGGTCGTCGGCGGTCATCGCCGCGAGCAGATCGCCGAGCTCGGCGAAGCGAGCCGGATCGCGGGTCGCAAGGCCGATATAGGTGGAGGAAAACCCGGTCGCCGCGGTTTCCGTGCCAGTGAAATACACCCCCGGAAACGAGGCAAACAGGGAGCGCAGGCCGCGCTCGGTGGGATAGAAGATGTGCTCGAAGGAGGAGCCGTACCAGTCCGCGTTACTGCGCGTCGGGGAAATCACCGGCACTTCCAGGACCAGCACGCCCGACGGCGCCAGCATTTCCAGGCTTGCGGCGATCGCCGCGCGGATATCCAGGACGTGTTCGTAGGTGGCGATCGAGGTGATGATCTCGTAGGCGCCCCGATGCGCCGCGGCGAGCCCCGGTGCCAGCACGTCGGCACCAAGGACATCGATCCCCGCTTCGGCGGCGATCCGCGCGGCGGCGGGATTCGCTTCGATCCCGGCGCGGCGATAGGCGGGGCCAAGGCGGCTCAGCAGGAAGCCGGTGGCGCAGCCGATGTCCAGCACCGCACCGCCCGCGGGCAGCAGGCGCTCGATCAGCACGCGGGTCCAGAGCAGGCCGTGTTCGGCGGTGAATTCGTAGTCGATGTAGCCGTGGGCGCTGCCCTCGGCACGATGGTAGTAATCGTCGGTATAGAAATGGGCGGTGTCGGCCGGACGGTGTTCCACCACGCCCATGCCGCAGCCGGCGCAGAACAGGACGCGCACGCCGTCGCCCCGCATGGTGCTGCGGGCGATCTCAGGGCCGCCGCAAACGGTGCAGCGGAACAGGGTGTCCGTGTCCGACATCCTTGACGTGGCTTCCCCCCCCGGCGATGGCCTAGACCAACGTGCTACCGGGTGGGCAGGCTTTCGTCAATTATTTGTGAACGCCGCGGGCGGCGCGTCAGTCGACCGAAAAACTGGTGCCGCAGCCGCAGGCGGATTTGGCGTTCGGATTCCGCACCGCGAAATGGCTCCCCATCAGCGCGTCCGTGTAGTCGAGCTCCGACCCCGCCAGCAGATCCAGGCTGACGGGATCGACCAGCACCGTCGCCGCCCCGCGGGCGATCACCAAATCGTCCGGCTGGGGCGCACGGTCGAGATCGAAGCGGTACTGCAGCCCGCTGCACCCGCCGGCCAGCACGGCGATGCGGAGCGCGGCGGGCGGGGCGCCGGGCGCGGCCTCGGCCGACGCGATCTCGGCAATGCGGGTGGCGGCGCGGTCGGTGAGGCCGAAGGGGGGAGCGTCCATGCCGGGAAAGATAGGCACGCCGGGGCGATCCGGGAAGGGCGGGGCGTCCGGAGCCGCTCCGGACGCCCCGGCCGCCTATTCCGCCGCCACCGCCGCGCGGGGGCGGAGATCGGTCGCGTAGTCGATGCTGACCGGGGAATTCGCCTCGAACGGGGAGTTCAGCCCCAGTTCCTTGCCGAACGCACGCACCGCCGGCATCACCTCCTGGCAGAGCAGGCGGATGCAGGTGCGGCTGTCCTCGGCGCTGACCGAGCCGTCATTGGCCCAGAACGCCATGATGCCCGGACGGGTGCGCTCGATCAGCCATTTGAGGCGCGGAATCACCGTCTTCGGCGTGCCGGCGATGATCATGGTGCTTTCCATCTGCTCCTCGAACGTCATCGCCCCGCGCGGGTTCTTCGCCCGCCCGACCGCGAATTCGACGAAGTTGCGCCGGCCGGAGGGGGAGAAATAGCCGGCCGGATTGGCCCAGACGGGGTTCGCCAGACCGGTGAACTCGCCCTGCATCCACATGAACTGGCGCGCGTTCTCGATCGCCTTTTCCTCC
>JAKAZN010000269.1 GCA_021815835.1 Pseudomonadota bacterium | reverse complement strand
TCTCAACAAAACTAAAAACTTCCAGGCGCCCCTCCGGGGCCGTTTTTGCTTCCAAGGCCCCTTCGGCGGCAATTCGGAAGCGGAGTGGAAGCGCCCTGCAGAAAGTCGGCGGCGGCGGAATCGCAGGTTCGGCGGTTCCAATCCGGAGTCGAAGCGCCTCTCGGCGAGGGACAGCACCCGGCGGGCCTCGCCCGCCCCGCGAGGGGCGACCACTTGGTGGACGGCACTGAAACCGCGCCTCGGCGCGGAAGGATCGAAACCCAGGTCCATCTCCCATGCGCACGCCCAGCGCGACAGATCGCCGGGCACCGCCCGGCAAGAGCGCCCGGTCCGACGCCTGGCTTGCTTGCCCCGCCGCCCCGGCCACAAACTCCCGCCAACCCGGCAGGCGCGCCCAACCCGCCTGCCCTACCCCTCAAGGAGCCACCCAATGGACCTCAACGGCGCGGTCGCCCTCGTCACCGGCGGCAATGGCGGTCTCGGCCAGCGCATCTGCCACGCGCTGGCCCGGCACGGCGCGCATATCGCCGTCGTCTATGCCCAAAGCCGCGACCAGGCCGAGGCCGTCGCGCGCGATCTCGCCTCCCGCCACCAGATCAACGCCGCCGCCTTCGCCTGCGACATCACCGACGGCGCCGCCATCGACGCGCTCATTGCCGACGTCACCGCCCGCTTCGGCCGCCTGGACATCCTGATCAACGATGCCGCCTACAATAAGGCGATCCCGTTCGCCGATCTCGACACGCTCACCGCCGAAGTTTGGGACCGGATCATCGCCGTCAATCTCACCGGCCCGATGCGGCTCATCAAGGCCGCCGCTCCGGTGATGGAATCCCAGGGCCGGGGCCGCGTCGTCAACATAGCCTCGGTGGCCGGGCTCCAGCCCACCGGTTCGTCCATCGCCTACGCGGTGTCGAAAGCGGGCCTGATCCACCTGACCCGCTGCATGGCCGTGGCGCTGGCGCCGGCGACACTGGTCAATTGCGTCGCCCCCGGCCTGCTCGAAGGCACCCGCGCGACCGCCAATCTCCGCGCCGAGCAGATCGAGCGCTCCGCCGCCGGCGCGCTGCTGAAGAAGGCCGCCGACAAGGACGATTGCGCCGACATGGTCGTGACCATGTGTCGCACCGAGACGATGACCGGCCAGACCGTGGTCATCGACGCCGGGCGGGTGTTTCACTGAGCCACCGCAACCGTTTCGAAGCATCGCCGGATTTCGTGCGCGACGCGCCATCGCCTCACGAACCGTCACACCCCCCCCTCAGAACCCGGTCCGCGTCGCCCCCGCCACATACCCCTTGCGCGGAAACTCCTCCCAATACCCCCGCAACCCCTTCCCGCCCCGCTCCACATAGGGCCGCTTGCCCAACGCTGCCACATCCAGATCCACCCCGTGCCCCGGCCCCTCCGGCAATTCCACGAACCCGTCGCGCACGACCAGCGGCGCCACCGCCACCGCGTCGCATGCCGGCTTCAAATTCACGAAGCACTCCGCAATCCAGAAATTCGGGATCACCGCGGACACCGCCACCGTCGCCGCCAGCCCCACCAGGGTCGAGTTGTAGTTATGCGGCGCGATCGCCACCGCCTGCGGCGCCGCCATCCCGGCGATATCCATCAGCGCCGAGATCCCCCCGCAATTGCACACATCGGGGTTCAGGATATCCGCCGCGCGCCGCTCCAGGCAGTGAAAGAACGCCTCCCGGGAATACATCGCCTCCCCGGTCACCACCGGCACATCCAGCGCCCGCCGCACCTCGGCGACCAGCTCGATATTATCGCCCAGGCAAGGTTCCTCGTACCAACCGATCCCGAACTCGGCCAGGCGCCGCCCCAGCCGGATCGCGTGCATCGGCGCCAGCCGCCGGTGGCATTCGACCAGCAGGCCGAAATCCGGCCCCAGGGCCTCGCGCATCGCGCGCACGTAGCGGATCACGTGCGCCTCGTCCTCGGGATGGATGAAGCTCCGCCACGGCCCGGGAAACGGGTCCCATTTCAACGCGGTGAACCCCGCCGCCTGCACCGCCAGCGCGCGCTGCACATTGGCCTCGATCGGCTCGGTCCCGCTCGACCAGCCATTGGCGTAGACCTTCACCGCCGCGCGCGACGCGCCGCCCAGCAGGTTGTACAGCGGCATCCCGGCCTGCTTGGCCACGATGTCCCACAGCGCGATCTCGATCGCGCTCCACGCCGAGCCCAGCTCCAGCGAGGCCCGCCGCATCGCGAAATCCTCGAAGATCACCTGCGCGGTATGACGGATCTGGAACGCGCCGCGCCCGATCACCACGCCCGCCATGGCGGCCAGGATCTCCGCCACCGGCTTCTCCTTGCCCGGGGTGACGTAGGCCTCGCCCCAGCCATGCAGGCCACCTTCGGTCTCCACCCGGCAGAACAGCAGGTTCTTCGCCGTGCCGGGATCGAACAGGAAGGTCTCGATGCGCGCGATTTTCATGGGCCGATCCTCCATCCTGGCGTCAGGATGGAGCCGCGCCACAGCACCTGTCTATCCGCGCCACATCCGCCGCAACACCGGCCGGCCGCGCCAATGATGGGCCAGCGCCGCGAGCGCGTGCCCCACGGCCAGCACCACCAGCGCGATCGCCGCCGCGCGGTGCACCACGCGCAACACCGCGTACAGCCCCGGATCCGGCGCCAGAACCGACGGCACCGGGATCACGAACAAAAACAGCGTCGGTATGCCGGAGGGTGCGGTGCAGGCCGCCAGATACCCCAGCACCGGCACCGCCAGCAGCAGCGCATACAGCACCACCTGGCCTACCGCCGCCACGGAAGCCTCCCGCGCCGACAGCCCCTCCGCCGCCGGCCGGCCGCGCCGCGCCCGCAGCCACAGCCGCCCCAGCACCAGCGCCAGCACGATCAGCCCGATCGTCTTGTGGAGCTGGAACAGCAGGAACTTGCTCAGCAGATCGCGCAGCGGCACCGCGACCATCACGAAGCCCAGCACGAAGCCCGCGCCCACCAGCCACGCCCCGGCCCAGTGCAGCCGCCGCTGCGCCCGCGACCAGCCCCCAGCCGCGCCGCGTTCAGCCGCGCCGCGTTCAGCCACGCCGCGCTCAGCCACCATGCGAGGGGCTCAGGATCACCCGCGCCTCGATCGCGATCCGCACCTTATCGGCAATGAACAGCGGATCGGCCGTCATCCCGAACGCCCGCCGGCTCACCGCCCCGGTCACGATGAAATCGTCGATCTGCCGCCCCGTGGCCGGATCGCGCGCCGCGTGGACCAGCTTCGCCATCAGCACGATCGGCCGGGTCTGGCCGCGCAGATGCAGGGTCCCCGAAATCCGGTACCGCCCCGGCCCCTCTGGCCGCACCGACCGGCTGACAAACCGGATATCCTTGAACCGCGCCACGTCGAAGAAATCGGCCGAGCGCAGCATCGCCGTTTCCTGGTCCCACGGCGTGTGCACCGAATCCGCCGCCACCGTCACCGCGATCCGCGTCGCCGCCGGGTCCGCCGCATCGAGCGTCAGCCGCCCCACGAACCGCGCGAAATCCCCCCGCGCGCTGAACAGCCCCAGATTGCTGACGGTGAACGCAATGGACCCGAAGCGCTGATCCAGCCGGAACAGATCCGCCGCCCGCCCCGCCCGCGGCGCGATCACCCCCGCCAGCAGCGCAAGCACGCCCAGGAGCAGCGCAAACACCCCGGCGCGGACGCGAACCCAGCCCATGCGATCCCCCCGGCGATGCCTCATCCACCCGAGATGGGCACGGCCGCCGCGCTGACCAGGGGGAACGCACCTCACCTCCGCGCGCCCGGCCCCCGCCGCGCGCCGAAAAACCCCCGCAGCAGCGCCGCCGCCTCGGCCTCCCGCACGCCCCCGATCACTTCGGGCCGATGATGGCAGGAGGTCGCATCGAACACCCGCGCCCCGTGTTCCACGCCGCCGCCCTTGGGATCGTACGCCCCGAACACCAGCCGGCGGATGCGAAACAGGCTGATCGCCTGGGCGCACATCGGGCAGGGTTCCAGGGTCACGAACAGATCGCACCCGACCAGCCGCGCCGTCCCGAGCGACGCCGCCGCCGCGCGTAGGACCAGCATCTCGGCATGCGCCGAGGCATCGCCCCGCGCTTCCGTCTCGTTGCCCGCGCGGGCCAGGATCGCGCCGTCCGGGCCGGCCAGCACCGCGCCCACCGGCACCTCGCCGCGCGCGCCGGCCGCACGCGCTTCGACCA
>JAKAZN010000268.1 GCA_021815835.1 Pseudomonadota bacterium | reverse complement strand
ACCGAGCAGCTGCTTCACTACAACCCGAAGCACATGAACTACACCTATGAAATCCAGCACACCGCCAACAACATGAAGATCCTGCCGGTGCGCGACTATGCCTCGACGATTTCGGTCCACCGTCTCGGCGCCGACGAGACGAAGCTGGTCTGGAGCGGCCATTTCCGCCGCCTCGACCTGTCCGCCCATCCGAAGAAGGGCGAGGACAACGCCACGGCGATCAAGGCGATTTCCGGGATCTACGAATCAGGGCTTGCCAACGCGGCAAAGCTCGCCGCACAATAAATATACCAGACCAGACGGGCCGGCGGTTCAGCCGCCGGCCCGATAATACAAGAGGACGCGCCGGGCAGAACGGATGGCAAAGCCGAACACGTTGCTGAAACGAACGAGCAACGCTCTACTCGACTACATCAAGGATCTTCCGGCGGAGCCGGCCGCCCTCGGGTCGGACAGCGCGCTCGCCCGCCAGTTCGGGGTGAGCCGCACCACCGTGCGCGCCGCCATCGAAACCATGATCGCGAATGGCATCCTGGAGCGCGGACCGGCCGGGCTGCGCCTCCTGCGGCGCCCGGAACGTGCGGATTATTACACCGAATCGGAAACGGACGGTCCGCAGGAGCAGATCGAGCGCGTCTTCATGCAGCGCGTGCTCCTTGGCGACTGGCGGCCCGGGCACACCTTCTCCGAAGCCGAACTGGCGCGCGACAGCAATGCCAGCACCGTCTCGGTCCGCGAATTCCTGATCGGCTTCTCCCGCTTCGGGCTCATCGCCAAGCAGCCCCGCGGCGGCTGGGTGCTGCGCGAATTCCACGACGGTTTCGCCGCCGAGGTGGCCGACATGCGCGAGCTGATCGAAATGGCCGCGTTGGCGCGCATGCCCAGCGCCGGCAGCGCCGCCCTCACCGAAGCGGCGGACGCGATGATCGCCCGCCACCGCGACATCGAGGCGGGAATCACCAGGCGCTACACCGAGTTCGCCGCACTGGACCGGGATTTCCATCTCTGGATCATCGGCTTCCTGAACAACCGGTTCGCCTACGATTTCTTCGACATCGTGTCCTTCCTGTTCCATTACCACTACCAGTGGGACCGGAATTACGAGGTCGAACGCACCCGCGTCGCCATCGCCGAACACATGACGGTGCTCATCGCCCTGCGATCCGGCGCGATGGACAAGGCCCAGGATGCCATGGAGGTTCATCTCGCGACCTCCCGCCGTTCGCTCAAGGCCGGCCTCAAGCGCGTCGCAGCCTGATCCGGCGGCGGCGGGCGGCCTCAGGCCAGGTAGCGCGCCCGCAAATGCGCCTCGAACGAAGCGGGGTCGAGCGGCTTGCCGGTCGCCTTCACCAGCAGCTCGTTGAACCCGTAGCGCGCGCCGTGGCCATGCACATTGGCGCGCAGCCAGTCCCGCAGCGGGGCAAAATCGCCCTCCGCCAGGGCGGCGTCGATATCCGGCCGCGCCTGCCGCGCCGCCTGCATCAGCTGCGCCGCGGCCATGGCGCCGAGCGTGTAGGACGGAAAATACCCGAACAGCCCGGCGTACCAGTGGATGTCCTGCAGGCAGCCCCTGGCGTCGTCCGGCGGCACGATGCCGAGCAAGTCGCGCATCCCGTCGTTCCAGGCCCCCGGCAGGTCGCCGACCGCGAGATCCCCGGCCACCATCGCCGCCTCCAGCCGGAAGCGCAGGATCACATGCGCCGGGTAGGTCACCTCGTCCGCCTCGACGCGGATGAAGCTCCGCTCGACCCGCCGCAGCCGCGCCGCCAGCCGCTCCGGCGCGAAATCCGCCGGTGGCTGGTCGAAGGCGGCGGCGAGTTGCAGCCCGAGCCAGGACAGGAACGCGTCGGACCTTGCGGCCTGCAACTCCACGATCAGCGACTGGCTTTCATGCACCGCCATGCCGGCGGCCGCGCCGACCGGCTGGCGCGCGCGCGCGCGGGGCAATCCGGCCTCGTACAGCCCGTGGCCGGATTCGTGCAGCACACCCATCAGGGCGGAGGCGAAGTCGGTCTCGTCATACCGGGTGGTGATGCGGATATCGGTCGGCGTGCCGCCGCAGAACGGGTGCAGCGACCGATCCAGCCGCGCGCCCCGGAAATCGAGCCCGACACGCTCGGCAAGGCGCCGGCACAGCGCCTCCTGCGCCGCCTCGGCAAAGGGCGCGCTGCCCGGAAGCCCGGCCGCCCGCCCCGCCTGCCGGGACTCGACGGCCGCGAGATTGTCCCGCAGGAACGCCTCGTAGCGCTTGAATATCGGATCGATTTCCGCCGCGGTGATCCCCGGCTGGTAGGAATCGATCAGCGCATCGTAGGGCGAGAGGCCGAGCGTCGCGCCGAGTGCGGCCGCCTGTTCGCGGATCAGCCCGAGCAGCACCTCCAGCCGGGGGCGGACGGCGCCGAAATCGGCATCCCGCCGTGCGCCGCGCCACACCGTCTCGCAGGCCGCGCTCTCGCGGGCGAGGGCCTCGACCAGATCGGCCGGCACCGCCGTCGCCCGCCGATACGCCCGCCGCATCAGATCCAGGTTGCGCCGGTCGAGCGGATCGGCGGGCGGCGCGATTTCGGCTTCGGCGAGATCGTCCTCGACCTCCGGCGCCGCCAGCATCCCGTGAGCGACGCCGGCGAGCGTCGCCAACTGGTCGCCCCGCGCCGCGGCGCCGCCTTCCGGCATCACCGCCGCCTGGTCCCATCCCAGCATCGCGCTGGCCTCGTCGATGATCGCCAGCCGCTCGAACCGCGACGTCAGGCGCTGATACGGGGTCGCCGCCCCTTCGATGCTCAGGTCGTTCACGCGGTCTCCAGCAGAACTTTTCGGATATAGAAAATATATTCGAGCACGACGACAAAGGCGAGGCCGAACCAGGTCAGCGCGTATTGCTCGGAATTGTTCGGCGGCGTCGGCAGGCTCGGGGCGGGGATCGGCGCGCCCGCAACCGGCTTCGGCCCCACCATCACCAGGGTGAACGGCGCGACATGCGGAAAGCCGAGCGCCGCCCCGATGGCGAGCGGATCGAGCTTGTAGAAAACCAGCCGGGCAAGGTCGGGGCTCGGGGCGAACGGCCCGAATTTCTGCGGCGCCTGGACATAGCCGGAAACCACCGCCGGCCCCGCGGGCAAGGGCACCGGCTGCGGCGCCCGTCCCCGCACCCAGCCGAGATCGACCAGCACCACCGCGCCATCCGTCCGGCGGAACGGCACGATCAGTTGCCCCCCACGCAGCGGCCCGGTCGGCGAATTGCGGATCTGGTCGCCATAGAACGCGGCCTTGCCGGCGACCCAAATCCCGCTCAGGGCCACTTTTTCATAGGGCGAAGGCTTCGCCGCCAGCGGCACCGGCGGCCGCAGCTGTGCCGCATGAATCTCGCGCTGGACCCGGTCCTTGTAATGCCACCGGTGGATCTGCCAGACGCCCAGGGCAATCAGGGCGACCAGCATGAACAGGCTGAACACGCCCATCCCGATCAGGCGCCGCCAGCGCGAGCGCGGCAGAGCCTGACCGGCCATGAGTCAGGCGGCGGTGATGGCGCTGCGGCCGAAGTAGTAGATGCAGACGAAGAGGAACAGCCACACCACGTCGACGAAGTGCCAGTACCAGGCGGCGGCCTCGAAGCCGAAATGCCGCTTCTGGGTGAACTGGTTCTTCAGCGCGCGGAAGAAGTTCACGATCAGGAAGCTGGTGCCGACGATCACGTGGAACCCGTGGAACCCGGTCGCGATGAAGAACACCGAGGGGAAGATCCCGCCGTGATAGAAGTTGAACGGCGAATGCGTATATTCGTAGGTCTGCCCGCACAGGAAGGCGAGGCCGAGAATGATGGTGCAGGCGAGGCCCTGGATCATGCCGCGGCGGTCACCCTCGATCAGCGCATGGTGCGCCCAGGTGATCGTCGTGCCGGAGAGCAGCAGCACCATCGTGTTGAACAGCGGCACCGCGAACGGGTCGATCGTGGTGATATGCGCCGGCGGCCAGACCGCCTGGTGCATGTAGCCCTGGTGCGCCGGGAAGAAGAAGAAGTTGAAATAGGCCCAGAAGAACGAGACGAAGAACATCACCTCGGAGGAGATGAACAGCGCCATGCCGTAGCGCAGGCCGATCTGGGTGACGAGCTTGTGCAGGCCCGGCGTGCGGCTTTCGCGCACCACGTCGCGCCACCAGACGAACATGGTGCTGACCGCGCCGATGAAGCCGGCGATGAGGAAC
>JAKAZN010000267.1 GCA_021815835.1 Pseudomonadota bacterium | reverse complement strand
TGCGCGCGGGTGATGACGGTGACGCCGGCCGGGATGTCCGGGGCGGGCGTGGGAACCCGGGTTGCGGTGACCACCACCGGGGGCAGGCTGGCGCCGGCCTGGGGGACTGGCGCGTCCTGCGCGTGGGCGGCCGCCGCGAGCGGCAGCAGGGCGAGGGGAAGCAGATAGGCACGTGCCATGCGGTCCTCCATGGGACCGCGAATCGCATCCGCGGCCCCGTCGTGATGGACGACGGCCGCGTACGGGTGTTCACCCGTTGCCCCGGTACACCCCGCCCGGCGCGTGCGCACAGTCTCGATGCCGGCCGGTCTCCTGGCTGGGCGGGTCATCGCCCGGATCCGCCTTCTCACCCGGGGACGATGTCCCTTGGGGCAATGGCGTGTGGACCCGAGCTCTCCGCCGACAGTTGCGGGGGCAGCCGCTTTCGCGTTCCCGTTTCAGCCCTTGCGGGCCACCGGCATCTGGGGGACCCTTTACCCGCCCTTCATCGTCAGGACAACCGCGCGCATGATTCCCTCGATTGCTTTCGACCCCGACGCTCCCGCGCCGCTGGATGGGCTGCGGGTGGTGGATCTGACGCGGCTGGTGGCGGGCAACATGCTCAGCCTGCAACTGGCCGATCATGGCGCGGAGGTGATCAAGATCGAGGATGCCGAAAAGGGCGATCCGCTGCGCGCCTGGCGCGTGCGGGGGCATAGCCTGTACTGGAAGGTTTACGGTCGAAACAAGAAAAGCGTGGCGCTGTCATTGCGCTCCCCGCAAGGGCTGGCGGCGATCGCCGATCTGGCCGCGTCCAGCCAGGTGCTGATCGAGAATTTCCGCCCCCGCACGATGGAGAAGATGGGGCTGGGACCAGAGGTTCTGCTGGCGCGCAACCCCGCGCTGGTGATGGTGCGGATCACCGGGTTCGGGCAGGCCGGGCCGTATCGGGACCGGCCGGGCTTCGGCTCGCTGGTCGAGGGTCTCAGCGGGTTCGCGGCGAAGAACGGGTTCGCCGATCGGCCACCGGTCCTGCCGCCGCTGGCATTCGCCGACATGGTGGCGGGGTTGTACGGGGCGTATGCGGTGATGGTGGCGTTGCGAGTCGCGGAGCGGACCGGGCGGGGGCAGGTGATCGATCTGCCGCTGCTGGACCCGATCGCCTCCATCCTGGGGCCGGATGCGGCGATCTACCAGGTGACCGGGGAAAAGCCGCAGCGGCTGGGGAGCCGGTCGAACACCACTTCGCCGCGCAACGTGTGGGCGACGAAGGATGGGCGGTACGTGTCTATTTCGGCCTCGATCCAGAATATGGCGGAGCGGCTGTTTCGCGCGATCGGGCGCGCGGACATGATCGACGATCCGCGGTTTCGCACCAATACCGACCGGGTGCGCAACATCGACGCCTGCGAGGCGCCGATTGCCGCGTTCATCGGCGCGCGGACCCTGGCGGAGAATCTGGCAGTGTTTCAGGCCGCCGAAGTCACCGCGGCGCCGGTATACGAGATCGATCAGTATATGGAAGACCCGCATGTGATCGACCAGGCGCTGCTGGTGGCCGCACCGGATGCGGAGCTGGGATCGATCCCGATGCACAACATCATTCCTCGCCTGTCGGAGACGCCGGGGCGGCTGCGGAGGCCGGCACCGGAATTGGGGGAGCACACGGCGGAGGTGATGGGCACGGTGGGGTGGGACGCTGGGCGGATCGCGAGGCTGGGGGAGAGGTAATGTCCCTTGGCGCGCCCCGCTGGCGCGCCCACACGCGGTGGCGTCGATATTCTTGACGGCGGTGCCGCATCCGCGGTATCAAGCCGGATCGGGCCCACGGAGCGCCCGCCATGTCCCATCGAGACACCGTGATCGTAGTTGCCGACCGCGACGGTCGGGGCCTGTAAGCCTACCACATATCCTCCTCATGCGCGCGCGGCTGGAAGTGGCGCGCCCGTTTATATAGGCGGATCGCATTGGCGCAGCGGCTGCGGACAAGCCGTCCGCCGGATTCTTGCCGAGATGCCGCAATATTTCCCTTGTGTCCCTATCCGGTTAGCGCAGGCAGAGACATGCCACTGAACGCATAGATTGCAGAATCCGCATACCGTGCAGTCGGACATGGGACGAGCACAAATGCGGAGTTGGTCGCCGGGAAGCTGGTCGAGGGTGCTACCTGATGCTGATGCGTCGTGACGCCTTGCTTTCCACATGAGGCGTAAGCCCCACCGACTGCTGGCTGAAATGCTTTGTCTCATCCGCCTGCGCGCTATGAGTGGAAGGCTGCTACCGCGCAGGCCCGCAGGTATTCTGACCTTCAAGTGGCATTCGAAATATTTGCGCGCAATCTACCGGAACGGGTATCAGGAACGTCGCAGAAACGTGGCTTTCGAGGCGATCGGGGAGCACCGGCTCAAGCGACTAGGAAAACGAAATATTCGGCAACATGGGTGACGGAATAGTGGTCGTTGCAATCAGCGGTAGCTGAGCCTGCGCTAACCGGATAAGGACAATTCCTTGAAATCCCCCGGTCGGGTCCGAATCGGGCAGCCAAGGAAGTCGAACCTGTCCGCCTTGCGGGTATATCCCTTCCGGCAGAGCAGACCGAGATCCTCGAAGAATTGCAGCAGGATCACGTGTTACCGGTGCCGCACTTTGTCGGTGTCGCGCAGCCGAAGCAGCCGGTCGCGGATATAGGCCCCGGCGCTGGCGTAGCAGCCGGGGCTGAGCGCCTCGATCGCGTGGAAAGCGTCCACCAGGTCGAACACAAGCTTGCGCGCGGTCACCAGTTCCGGACCGTTCCAGCGCGCCACGATATCCATATAGACCGTCGAAAGCCGGATATTCTCCGATTCCTCCGCTTGGCGCCGCGCGAACCGCAATGCCCATAGGGAGATCGGCGCCAGCAGCGCCGTGGAGAGCAGGCTCAGCCCGGTGAGGATCGTCATCAGCACGGGCGCGGCCGCCCACGCCGCCCCGGCCGGCGGAACCGCCAGGACCGCGCCGAGCCACATCGCGGCGAGGGTGACGATCGCGCAGAACGTGAGGATCGCCAGGCCCGCCACGGCCAGGAAGCGGGTCAGTGCAGTCGGTTTCATGCTGCCATCATAGCGTGTATGCAGCCGATATGCCCGCCCCAAGCCACATCGCCGTTATCGGCGCCGGCATCGTCGGTGCCGCCACCGCGCTGGAGCTCCTGCGCGACGGCCACCAGGTCAGCATTATCGAGCCCGGTGAGCCCGGCGGCGAACAGGCCGCCAGCTATGGCAATGGTTGTTGGTTCAGCACCGCCTCGGTGGTGCCGATGTCGGCGCCGGGCATCTGGCGCAAGGTGCCGGGCTGGCTCGCCGACCCGGCCGGCCCGCTCACCATCCGCTGGCGCTATCTGCCGCGCCTGCTGCCCTGGCTGATCCGCTTCCTGCGTGCCGGCGCCACCGAGGCCCGCGTCATGGCCACCGGCCGTGCCCTGCGCCCGCTGATCGCCGACGCGCCGGAACGCCACCGCCGCCTGGCCGAGGCAGCCGGGGTTGGCCAGCTGGTCCAACGCCAGGGCCTGCTCTACGTGTTCCCCTCGCGGGCCGCGTTTACCGCCGACGCCTTGTCCTGGAACGTGCGCCGCGCCAACGGCGTGACCTGGACCGAGCTGGCGGGCGAGGAGCTGCGCCAGTTCGAATCCTCGCTCGACCGTCGCTACGAGTTCGGCGTGTGGGTGGAATCCGGCGCGCATTGCCTGGACCCGGGCGCCTATGTCGCCGCCCTGGTGGCCCAGGCCGAGGCCGAGGGCGCCACCCGCATCCGCGCCCGCGCCACCGGTTTCCGCCTCGCCGCCGGCCGGCTCGCGGCCGTGGTCACGGACGCTGGCGAGGTCCCCGCCGATGCCGCCGTGATCGCCGCCGGGGCATGGTCCGGCCGGCTTGCGGCGGCCGTCGGCGACAAGGTGCCGCTGACGACCGAGCGCGGCTATCACGCCGTCATCGCCAACCCCGAATCGGCGCCGCGCCATCCTGTGATGCCGTCGGACGGGAAGATGTCGATCACGCATATGGCCCAGGGGCTGCGGCTGGCGGGCCAGGTGGAGCTGGCCGGGCTGGATGCGGCGCCGGACTGGCGGCGGGCCGCGATCCTGCGCGATTTCGCGCTGCATCTGTTCCCCGGCCTGCCCCGTGACCTGCCGCCCGAGCGGGTGCGGGTGTGGATGGGTCATCGGCCCTCGATCGCCGACGGGCTGCCGGTGATCGGCCCGGC
>JAKAZN010000266.1 GCA_021815835.1 Pseudomonadota bacterium | reverse complement strand
GGCCCGGCTGGTCATGATGTAGACGTAATCGTTCGGCCCACCCGGCGCGCAGGGGTACAGTCCCATCGGCGCGTTCGTGACGCCCGGAACCTTGGCCCCGCCGCGCCCGACCGCGCGCCCGGTGCGCCGCGTGGTGGAGAAATTGGTGCGCATGTAGTGCAGCATCGCATCCTGCATCGCCACCGCCAGGCGGCAGCCGGCCCCGCTGGATTGGCGGCGGTACAGCGCCGCGGCGATGGTCGCGGCCATCAGCATCCCCGTGCCGGTATCGCCGAGCGAGATTCCGGGTTTCAGCGGCGGGCCGTCCTTCTCCCCGGTCACGCTCATGGTCCCGCCGCAGGCTTGCGCGATCATGTCGAACGCAAGTCCCGATTCGTGCGGGCTGCCCTCCCCGAATCCCTTGACCTGGCAATAGACCAGCCGGGGATTCAGGGCATGGACCACGTCCCAGCCGAAGCCCAGCCGCTCGATCGTGCCGGGGGCAAAATTCTCCACGCACACATCGGCCCGCGCGAGCATCGCCTTCACCAGATCGCGTCCGGAAGGCGATTTCAGATCGACCGTGAGGGATTTCTTGTTCGCGTTGAAGACGTTGAAATACCAGGGATCGTCGTCGGGCGCGCCGGGGCGCAGGCGCCGCCCGGGGTCGCCGCGGAGCGGGTTCTCGATCTTCACCACCTCCGCGCCCATCCAGGCGAGCGCCTCGGTGCAGGACGGTCCCGCCTCGAACTGGGTGAAATCGACCACCCGGATGCCCGACAGCAGATCGAAGGACACGCTTGTTTCGTCCGTCATGGCAGTTCCCTTCCCTGACCGGTTGCCCCGGTCCGATCAGCCTGCCACGGAAGCAGCCCGCGCGCCAACCGCCGCCGCCATGCCGCGCTGGAACCAGCCATGGCGCAGGCTCGCCTGCCAGATCCGTCCGTCGGTGCCGGTAAGCGGCACGGTCACCGACGGGTCGAAGCGCATCGTCTTTTGCGCCGCCAGATGCACGATCCCCACCGGGCTGTACGGGTAATAGGATTCGAGCAGCGCCGGTCGCGCCGGATCGACCCGCCAGGGGGAGACGTAGTTGCAGCCGGTGGGCAGCAATTCCACCGCCATCCCCTCGTGATAAACCGCCAGCGCCATCGCCAGCTGATCGGAGGTGAAAGGCTTGCCGTGGCGCAGGATATGCGCCTGCCAGTGCCGCAGCCGCGCCCAGTGCGGCGCGTCCGCCCGCAGCGCGAAGCTGCCGGCGTTCAGCAGCGCCCGGTTGGCGATGTCGCGGCACACCGACAGCGGCAGCCGCGCATGCCAGCCATTCTTGAAGTTGAACGACCGCACCTGCGCGAGGCCGCCGATCCCGCCCAGCAGCCAGCGCACGTCGATCTGGCGCTTCCACGCCCGTCCCGAACCCGGAACGATTGCCAGCGCCCCGCCGCCGGCGGCACCCGCCAGCAGCGCGACCGCGTTCCAGTCCTGCACCCAGGTATCGGCATCCAGCCAGATCAGCACATCGAAGCCGGGAAATAATTCGTCCAGCCACAATTTGCCGAGATTGACCGCCAGCGCCGGACGCGCCCGTTCCGCCGCCGGTGCCACCGGGCGCGGACGCACCACCGTCGCGCCGCGCTCGGCGAACCAGGCGCCTTGCGGCGCGGTCAGCCCCGCGTCGATCACGCCGAATCCGACCTCGGCGCCGGCGGCGTGGACCGAGTCCCAGAGTTCGGAGGCGAGCGGAAAATAGGCGGCATCCGCCCCGGTCGCGATCAGCCACTTCCCCACGGCGCACCTCCTGGCCCGACGCGGATTACGGGCGCGCCCGGGTGCGGTCAACCGGACGCGGCGTACGCGGAAACGGCCGGGGCGCATGCCCCGGCCGTTCCGGTGGTCTCAGGCGTGGTTCAGAACGCGGTCCAGGCGAACAGGAAGAACGTGTTGTTGTTCGATGCGCCGGAGGTCGCTCCGTCGAGCTCGGTATAGGCGGTGTAGGATGCACCGAGCTTCAGGTTGGCGAACGGCCGCCACAGCGATTTCTCCTTCCCGAACGGAACCCAATCGGCCTCGAGCGTGAAGGAATTGGAGTTCGGTGTTCCGGTGGCATTGAACCCCGAGCCGCTCGGCGCCAGCGCCCCGTAGGCGACCACGTTGTCGTCGCCCCAGATCCGCGACCAGGCCAGGGTCACGCCATAGGTGTTTTCGTACCAGTAGGAGAGGTTGAGGTTGATGGAGTTGAGGCCGTAGCCGGACCCGACCGTGGTCCCGTTATTCGCGTTATAGGCCGCGGCCGAGCCTTTCAGATTCTGCTGCTCATGCACGAAGATCCCCTGCACGGTGGCGATGTGCTTGCCGGTGCCGAGGAACTGATAGCCGCCGTCGATCGCGTAGTCGTTGTAGCTGTCGAGACCGGTGCCGTATTGCGGATTGATCGCCGCATGCATGAAGAAGGCGCCGACCCAGGCCGCGTTGTTGCCCCAGTCCCATTCATAGGCAACCCGCGCGTAGGGCATCACCTGGGGGGTGGTGGGGCCACCGCCGACGCCGAAGCGGTTGGCGAGCCAGGGGCTCATTTCCTGGTAGCCGCCGGCTTCCAGATAGAGATGCTCGTTGTACCAGGCATAGGCGGTCACGCCGATCACGTTGCCGGCGAAATTGGGCCCGACGGCGGCGAGGCCGGACAGGACGGTGCCGGCGCTCGGCCCCGGCGCGATCTTCGGCGCATAGAACGGATAGCCCCAGGCGAAGCTGCTGTTGAACGGGTCCTGCACCCCAGGGTTGTTGGTGACGGTCAGACCCAGTTCCAGATCGTTGCCGAACGCCTGCACGGTGGTGACATAGGGACGCAGATCGGTGTTATCGACCACGATCCCGTTGCCCCCGCTGGTGCGGTTGGCATAGTTCGAATACGTCATCTGGATGAAGCCGCCGGTGTGGTCGGTCACCCGGCCGGCGACGAAGATGCTGGCCTGATCGAACACGAAATTGTTATTGCGGTCGTAGGTATGCGGCTGGCTGCCGTCCGGCACCGATTGTGCGGTGTTGGTGAAGGAGCCTTCGAGCATCGCCGACAGCGGGATATGCGCCGCCAGCCCCGTGCCGCCCGATTGGGTGTAGCCGCTCAGCTTGAAGGCACGGCCGAACGGCGTGAGCTCGGGGCCGAAGCCGCCGATATGGCACGCCGTACAGGCCTGGCCCGTCTGCTGGGCGAAGGCCGGCACCGCGGAGGCCGGTTTGTGCTGCGTGAGCAGCAAGGATGTCGCGACCACGAGTCCGCCAAGACCCAAGGCCAGGCTTCCCGCGGTACGATAGGCGAGGGATTGCATCTCCGTCTCCCTTTGATGACGCGGCGGCAATCTCCACGCCATGCTGCACCGCGTCGTTGATTCAGATCAACATCGCCTCGCGGCCCGGAGCGCGGCTATTTCAAGGTGGCCAGGAAGGCGATCAGGTTCGCCCGCTTGGTGGCGTTCGCCAGGCCACCATAGGGCATCTTGGTCCCGGGCACGATCTTTTGCGGGGCAGCTATGTATTTATCCAGCACCTCCGGCGTCCAGGTCAGGTTCGCGTTCTTGTTCGCCACCGAATAGGAATACCCGGCTTCCGAGCCGGTCTTGCGCCCGACGACCCCGAACAGGGACGGGCCGATCTTGTTCACCCCCGCCTTGTCGGCGTGGCAGATCCCGCATTGCTGCTGGAAAACCTGCTTGCCCGCCGCCGCGTCCGCCGCGCGCGCGCGGCCGGGAAGGCCGGAGAATCCGGTCAATACAAGTGCAACCACCGCGGCCGGCGCGACGGAACGACGGAAACAGGACATGCCCGGTCCTCCTTTTTGATGACGGCACCTTACACCTTCACGCCGCGTACCGGAATAGCTCCGTTGCGCGTTCCGGCAAAATGGCGCTATGCTCGCGGCGTTGGGGAAAGCCCCAGCGGCCAAGGAGGACTCTCACATGACCGGCACCGCCCCCCGCCTCGCCCGTCTGTCCCGTCGCCAGGCGCTCGCCGGCGGTCTTGCCGCCACCGCCCTGCCGATCCCCTTCCTCGCCGCCCGCGCCGCCGCCGCGCCGATCCGAATCGGCTTCGGCGTCCCCCTCAGCAGCCCCTACGCGCAGGAAGCACTCGAAATGGTGCGCGGCGCCACGGCGGCGATCTCGATGTTCAACGACACGGGCGGCCTGCATGGCCGCACCGCCGAGCTCCTCGTCCGCGATTTTCGTCTCAACCCCAAGGTCGCTACCGCCGGAACG
>JAKAZN010000265.1 GCA_021815835.1 Pseudomonadota bacterium | reverse complement strand
ATGGGATCGGCCGGCTGGGCGCGGGAGAACCGCAAGCAGGTGTTCGGCGGCACGGTGGAGGCGGTGAAGCGCGCCTTCACCGATTTCGGCGCCGCGGTGCCGGAGGAGTTCAAGGCACGGACGATCGGCGCGCGGGACGACTGAGACCGGCGCGATATGGCGCGGTCGCTGCCCCCCGGAGCGTGTGCCGGGGGTGTCCGCGTCTATTTCCGCAGCAGCCCGAGCACGCAGAACGTGGCACTCGCCAGGACCACCGTCAGCGCCGCTGCGTCCAGCACCGCCCCGCGGTCGCTGAGCGCGAAAATGCGCAGCGGCAAGGTGGCCCACCCCGGCGGATAGACCATGGCGGTCGCGGCGAGTTCGCCCATCGACATGGCGACCGCGAGACCCGCCGCCCCGCGCAGATGTGGCGCCAGCAGCGGCAGCGTGACGCGCCGGAATCGCGCCCAGGGGCCGGCGCCGAGGCTCTCGGCCATGGCCTCGATCCCGTCTGGCAGCCGCGCCAGGCCGGTGCGGACGCCGCCATAGGCATAGGCGAACACGATCAGCAGATGCGCCAGGATGACGATGCCGATCGTGCCGTTGAGCAGCACCGGCTTGCGGCTGAACGCGACCAACAGGCCGAGCCCGATGGAGACGGTGGGCACCGCGCTCGGCGCGAAGAACAGAAGATCGCAGGCCGCCTGGCCGCGCCGTGGCAGCCCCCGCGTGCCCAGCGCGGCGAGCAGCCCCAGCAGCAGCGCGCCGAGACTGGCCATGGCGGCGGTGGCCAGGCTGGCGCTGAGCGAGGCCGCGTCCGCCCCGCCCGCCAGCGCCGCGAAATGGGCGCCAGTCAGCCCGGACGGCAACACGCCGTTCCAGGCGCGCGCCAGGCTGGCGGCCAGAATGAGCGCGTAGGGCACGCCATAGATCAGCGCGAACAGGCCGAGAAAGACGGCCACGACGAGGTGCCGCTCGCGCTCAGTGAACAGCATCGTGCGCCAGGCGGCCCAGCAGGAGGCGGTAGGTGGCGAACAGCGCGAGCGCCAGCCCGATATTCACGCTCGCGATCGCGCAGGCCGCCGGGTAGTCGAATTCCTGGATCGCCTTGTCATAGACCAGCACCGGCAGGGTGATGACGCCCTTGGCGCCGATGAACAGCACCACGCCGAACTCGTTCAACGTGAGCAGCAGACAGAGGCTGCCGCCGGCGAGCAGGGCGGGAACCGCCGCGGGCAGGATCACGCGGCGCAGGATCACCCCGGCGCCGGCGCCGAGGCCGGCCGCGATCTCGATCTGCGCCCGGTCGATCGCGTCGAAGGTGGCGAGCAGCGGGCGCAGGACGAAGGGCATGTAGATCGTGATCTCGGCGAGGATCACGCCCCAGGCGGAGTAGAGGAAATCGACCCGTGGGCCGCCGGGGCCGAACAGCGCGGCGAGCGCGCCGTTGACGACCCCCGCGGAGCCGTAGGCGAAGGTGAGCGCGAGCGCGATGAGGAAGCTCGGCAGGGCGATGGTGGTTTCCGCCACGCGGGCGCAGGCGCGGCCACCGGGAAACGGCGCGAAGGCGAGGACCAGGGCGAACACCAGCGCCAGGCTCATCGCGCCCGCGGTGGCGGCCAGGGCAATCGCGACCGTGTGCAGGAGGGCGGCCAGGAAGGCGCCGGAGGCGAGCACGCCGGCGCCGCGCCGCGCTGTGCCGAGGATCAGGGCGAGCGGGTAGGCCAGGGTGAGGCCGAGCACGAGCGCGGGCGGGCCGGCCAGGCCGAGCCCGGCGCCGCGCTTACGCATCGTCCGCGACGAGGCTGGCGTCCTCGGCGGCAAAACCCAGCGCGATCCGCGCGCCTTCCGGCGGCAGCAGGGCGCTGGCGCTCGCGGTGGCGGCGAGCAGGGTGCCGGCGAACTCGACCGCGAGCGTCTGCTGGGCGCCGAGCCAGTGGACCCGGCGGAGCGTGGCTTCGAACCGGTTGGGCGCGCCGCCATCCGCCACGAGATGATGCGGGCGCAGGCAGAGCAGCATGCGCGCCGGCCAGGACGCGAGCGCTGGCGTTGCGAGTTCGAACCGGGTTTCGCCGCAGGCGACCGCCAGCCGGCCGCGCGCGCCGTCCCAGCCGAGACAGCGGATCGGCAGCAGATTGGCCCGGCCGAGGAATTCGGCGACGAACCGGCTCGGCGGGCGTTCGTAGAGCGCGCGGCCGGACCCGAGCCCGGCGAGCCGGCCACGATTCAGGATCGCGATGCGATGCGCGAGGGTCATCGCCTCGGCCTGGTCGTGGGTGACGTAGAGGATCGTGGTGTCGGGCAGACGCGCATGCAGCCGGCCGATCTCGTCCACCATCTGGGCGCGGATCTGGGCGTCGAGGGCGGACAGCGGCTCGTCGAGCAGCAGCAGCGGCGGGCGGATGGCGAGCGCGCGCGCGATCGCCACGCGCTGCTGCTGGCCGCCCGAGAGCGTGCGCGGCAACCGGGTCTCGAAGCCGCCCATGCCGATGAGGTCGAGGCACTCGCGCACGCGCTGGCGCCGCTCGGCCCGGGGCACCCCGCGCACGGCGAGCCCGAAGGCGACGTTGTCGCCCACGCTCAGGTGCGGGAACAGGGCGTAGGATTGCACCACCATGCCGATCCCGCGGGCCCGCGGCGGCAGCGCGGTGACGTCGCGCCCGGCGGCGAAGATGCGGCCGCGCTGTGGGCGCACGAAGCCCGCGACGGCCCGCAGCGCGGTGGTCTTGCCGGAGCCGGACGGGCCGATCAGCGCCAGGATTTCGCCCCGGGCGGCAACCAGATGCGGGATGTCGAGCGTCACGGTGCTGCCGAAAGCAACCGCGACGTCGATCAGCCCGGCGCCGCACGCCGTCAGCACCGCTGCCTCCGACGCGGCCAGCGGCAGCGGATGGTCCATCAGCTCCCGGTTGCCTGGTGCCACGCGGCGAGGTCGGCCTTGAGCGCATGCAGCACGACGGTCCAGTCGGGGTACCAGATGGTCACGCCCTTCAGCGCCGCCTGGAAGGCGGCAAAATTGGCGTCCGTCGGATGGACGTCCGTGCGCGCCGGATAGCCATAGGCGATGCGGCTGATCTGCAACTGCGCCTGCCGGCTCAGCAGGAAGTCGATCAGCTTCCTCGCCGCCGCGGGATGCGGCGCCCCCGCGACCAGCGCGATGTCGTAGGGGATCGCGAAGGTGGAACGCACGCCGTTCGGCCCCGCCGGGTAGAAGATGCGGATGTTCCGATTATCCGCCTGCTGCGCCAGGTTCATCTGCACGTCGCCGTTGGCGACATAGATCTCGCCCTTGTTGACCAGCGCGGTGAGGCGGCCGGTGGAGGCGGACGGACCGACATTGTTCTTCTGCAATTGGGCAAGATAGGCGAATCCGGCCTTCCTGGACCCGAAGGCGTGCAGCACCTCCAGCATCACGGCGGTGCCGTCGCCCGCCTCGCCCGGGGTGGAGTACTGGATCTTGCCGCTGAACTTCGGAGCGAGCAGCTGCGCGAAGCTTGCCGGCGGCGCCGGGAGGGCCGCGCTGTCGTAGATGAAGTTGAGATAGTCGTTGAGCATCGGCCAATAGAGATCCCGCTTGTCGTGCATGGCGGGCAGGATGTGCGGCGCGGCGCGGGGCGGGATGTAGGGCGCGAGCAGGCCCTCGGCCGCGGCCTGCTGGATGAACGGCGGCAGGGTCACGAGGACGTCGGCCTGCTGGTTATGCCGCTGCATCGCAACCCGGTTCACCACCACGCCCGAACCGCCTTCGACATACTGAACCTTGATGCCGGTCGCGCGGGTGAAGGCGTCGAACTCGGTCTGGTACCAGTTGGGGGAGCCGTCATGCAGGCCGTCGGCGCTGTAAACCGTGACGACACCGGAACCAGCGAGCGCCGGCGTGGCGCCGAGCGCAAAGAGGGCGAGGAGGCCGGCCAGGATGAAACGCATGAGATCCTCGAAGGTGGCAGCGCCGTTCTGCGCAGGTCACGGGCGGCTGCAAAGTGATGTTTCGGTGACACGCGGCTGCGCCGATTGCCCGCGCGCGGAACGATGATCGCGGAGCGGGCTCGGCGTGTGATCCGCGCGGCGCCGCATGCTGGTCCGCCGGACCCGTCGCCGTGCCGGCGGTCGCGCCGCGGCTTTGCCGAGCATCCGCCGGTCCGTCGCATCCGCCGGTCCGTCGCATCGCCGGACCGGCGGGGGCCGCTCCGCTTGCGCGCGTCCCGGGATCGGGTCGAAATCGACCCGGATCGGGTCGCGGGGCGGAAACCCCG
>JAKAZN010000264.1 GCA_021815835.1 Pseudomonadota bacterium | reverse complement strand
TGCCGCGCTGGAGCTGGGCACGGGCGTCTGCGCGGTGAAGATCTTCGCCGGCTCCTCCACCGGCGACCTGCTGGTGGAGGACGATGCCAGCCTGGAACGGGTCATGCGCTCCGGCCGCCGGCGCATCGCCTATCATTCGGAAGACGAATACCGCCTGCAAGACCGCAAGGGGATGTTCCGCGCCGGCGAACCCTTCGCCCGCCACATGGAGTGGCGCGACGTGGAATGCGCCTTCCTCGGCACCCGCCGCCTGATGGCACTGGCCCAGGCCACCGGCCGCCCCGCCCACATCCTGCACGTCTCCACCGCCGAGGAACTGGCCTATCTGCGCGATTTCCGCGACCTCGCCACCTGCGAGGTGCTGCTCAACCATCTGACCCAGATCGGTCCCGAGGCATACGAAACCCTCGGCGGCTACGCGGTGATGAACCCGCCGATCCGCGACCGCCGCCACTATGAGGCCGCCTGGGCGGCGATCGCGGACGGCACGGTCGATACCGTCGGCTCCGACCACGCCCCACATTCCCGCGCCGCCAAGGAACGCCCCTGGCCCGACACGGCCGCTGGCCTGACCGGGGTGCAAACCATCGTGCCGATCATGCTCGATCACGTGAATGCCGGGCGGCTGTCCCTGCCGCGGCTGGTCGATCTCATGTGCGCCGGCCCGGCGCGGGTCTATGGCGCGCTGGGCAAGGGGCGCCTCGCCGCCGGCTACGACGCCGATTTCACCCTGGTCGATATGAAACGACGCCGTCGGATCGAGAATTCCTGGATCGTCTCGCCCTGCGGCTGGACCCCGTTCGCCGGCATGGATGTCACCGGCTGGCCGGTCGCCACCCTGGTCCGCGGTCAGGCGGTGATGCGCGAGGGGGAGGTCCTGGGCGCCCCGCGCGGGCGGCTGGTCCGCTTCCGCGGCTGACCCGAAAGGGCGTCGCCAGGGCGCCTCCCCAGGCGGGGGTTTGACGAACCGCATGGCCGGGAGTGATGATCGCCGGCTTGGTTACCGAACGAAAGGGGGAAAGAACGATGCAGACGATCTGCGCCTCCGTGCTCCGCCGTTTCGTCTCCCGCGGCCGGTTGCGGGTGCAATGGCCGGATGGATCCAGCCAGGATTTCGCCGGCCCCCCTGGCTCCGGCCCCGAGGCGGCCCTGCGCTTCACCGACGCCCGCGCGGTACGCCGGCTGGTGCTGAACCCCATGCTCGCGGTCGGCGAGTCCTACATGGATGGCGGGCTCGAACCGCTCGGCTGCACCATCTATGACGTGCTCGATGTGCTGCTGACCAACCTGATGGCGAACGCCGCCGGCCACCCGATCGCGCGGCTGCAGGCCGCCCTGGGCCGCGCACGCCGGCGGCTCGATCAGTTCAACCCGGCCGGACGCGCGCGGCGCAACGTCGCGCATCATTACGACCTGAACGGCCGGCTCTACAGCCTGTTTCTGGATCGCGACCGGCAATATTCCTGCGCCTATTTCCCGAACGGCAACGAAACGCTGGAAGCGGCGCAAGCGGCCAAGAAGCGCCATATCGCGGCCAAGCTGGTGCTCGACCGGCCGGATCTGTCGGTGCTGGACATCGGCTGCGGCTGGGGCGGCATGGCCCTGACCCTGGCGCGCGATTATGGCGCGCGGGTGCTCGGGATCACGCTTTCGGTCGAACAACTCAACGAAGCGCGCGCGCGCGCCGAAGCGGCCGGCCTCGCCGATCGGGTGCGGTTCGAGCTGCGCGATTATCGCGCGGTGGAGGAACGTTTCGATCGCATCGTCTCGGTCGGCATGTTCGAGCATGTCGGCGTCGATCACTTCCGTGCGTTCTTCGACACGATGGCGCGCTGCCTGCACCCCGACGGAGTCGCGCTGCTGCACGCGATCGGTCGCAACGAACCGCCCGGCAGCACGAATCCGTGGCTTACCAAATACATCTTCCCCGGCGGCTACTGCCCGGCCTTGTCCGAGGTGCTGGGCGCCAGCGAACGCTCCGGCCTGGTACTGACCGATATCGAGATCCTGCGGCTGCACTATGCGGAAACACTGCGCCACTGGCGCCGCCGCTTCGTCGCCAATCGCGACACCATCGCCTCGCTGTATGACGAGCGGTTCTGCCGGATGTTCGAATTCTATCTGGCCGGATCGGAACTGTCGTTCCGGCGCGAAAACATGATGGTGTTCCAGGTCCAACTGGCCCACCGCCAGGAGGCCGTTCCTCTGACCCGCGACTACATCGCCGCCGCCGAGGCCGCGCCGCGCGCGCGGGCGTCTTCGGTGGTGTGAGGGAGGGAGGAAGGCCAGGGGGGCAGCGCCCCCCTTTCCTTCGCTTCCCTCACACCCCGAACAACGCCTTCGCCGTGCCCCCGGCGATCGCGGAGATCGCCGCCGGACTCAGCGATTTTGTGCCGACGATGTGTCCCACCGGATCATATTCGCCCATGTCGAACGGATAATCCGTGCCCATCATCACGTGATCCGCGCCGAACAGCGACACCAGCGCTTCAAGTTGGTGCGGCGTGAACACGATCGTATCGAAATACACCCGCTTCAGGTAGGTGGTCGGCGCTTCCTTCAGCTCCCCGTGGCTGTCGCTGCGCGCGCCCCAGGCGTGATCGATGCGCCCGGAATAGGCCGGCAGGTAGCCGCCGCCATGCACCGCGATCAGCTTCAACTTCGGATGCCGCGCCAGCACGCCGTCGAAGATCAGGTAGTGCAGCGCCATCGTCGTGTCGAACGGATTGCCGATGACGTTGTTGAAATAGAACCGCCCGAAACGGCGCGCCTCGGTGAAGCCGTTCGGGTGGATCATCACCACCGCGCCCAGCGCCTCCGCCTTGTCCCAGAAAACCTCGAACCCGGGATCGGAGAGTTCCTTCTCCCCCACATGGGTCAACAGCTCGACGCCCTTCATCCCGAGCTTGCCCATGCAGCGCGCCAGTTCCTCGGCCGCGGCGGTGCCCCCGGCCTGCATCGGCACGGTGCCGAGCGCGGCCAGCCGGTCGGGCCGGCGGGCGCAGAACGCCGCCACCCCGTCATTGACCATCGCCGCCACCTTCACGCCGAGATCGGGCGTGACCGTGTAGTAGCATTGCGGCGGCGCCGGCGAGATGATCTGCATATCGACACCCATCTCGTCCATCACCGACATGCGCAGATCGAGGTCGGTATGGTAGCGATGCCGGTCCTCGTCCTGCTTGCGCGTGAGGATGCGGGTCTCCTCGGGGAAGAACTGCACGCGGGGATCGGCGGGGATATGGCCGGCGACCAGCGCGGCGGCCTCGTCCACCACCATATGCGCGTGCATGTCGATCGTGGTGGAGGCGGGGCGGACCTCCCGGCCCGGTTTGCCGTGGGCGCGCGCGGCGGTGAGCGTGTAGCGGTTGGACGGTTCGGCCATGCTTTCCTCCGAGGGGCGGTGCCGCGTCGCGCGGCTTGCCCCGATACTTGCCGGGACCGCGCCGCGCGGCAAGCGCCGGCTACCGCCCGTGGCGATGGATGAACGATTTGACCCGCTCCAGCGCCGCGCGGGACTGCTCGCTGTCCGGGTTCTCGCGCATGAAACCATGTCGTTCGCCGGGAAAGAACGCGAGCTCCACCGCCGCCCCCGCGCGGCGCCACGCCTCGGCCAGGCGCAGCGCGGTTTCGGTCGGGGTCCATTCCTCCGCCCCGCCCTGGAAGATGAAGGCCGGCGGCGGGGACACCTTCTCCCCGCGCGCCAGGATGCGCGGCGGGCTGGCATCCTCCATCGCCGCCACGTCGCCCCAGAAGCGGTGATGGTTGTCCAGCATCGTTTCGTTGCCGCGCTCCCGCGCCAGCGCGTAGCGCGCCGGCGGATCGAGCACGCCCCAGGCCGAGATCACGAATGCCAGCGAGGCATCCACGCCCGCCGGCCCCGGGATCGCGGCATAGCGCGGATCGTCCGGACGCAGCGCCGCCAGCAGGATCTGCTGCCCCCCGCTCGATGTCCCGTACCCGCCCACCTGGCGCGGCGTCGTGGCGCATTCCGCCGCGTGCGCCTTCAACCAGCGGATGCCGTAATTGATATCCTGCGCCGAGGCCGGATAGCCCGCCTCCGGCGGCATCCGGAAATCGAGCGACAGCACCACGATCCCGCTACGCGCCAGGGCGGCCATGTTGGCTTCGTTGTTCAGCCGGTCATTATTGACCCAGGCCCCGCCATGCACCTCGACGATCGCCGGGAATGGCCCCGCGCCTTCGGGCCGATACAGCCGCGCGAGCAGCCCGCGCTCCCCG
>JAKAZN010000263.1 GCA_021815835.1 Pseudomonadota bacterium | reverse complement strand
TTCCCCCCTTGCCCTCTCCCCCCTTGCCCTCTCCCCCCTTGGCCTCTCCCCCTTTGCCTCTCCCCCCTGGCCTTTCCCCCGCCCCGCCCCTAGGGTGCGGCCATCCCGCCGCACCGGAGTCCCCCTCCCGCATGTCCGAACGCCCCGTCTATACGCGCGTCCTGCTCAAGCTGTCCGGCGAGGCGCTGATGGCGCGGCGGGAATACGGGCTCGACACCGAGATGGTGAAGGCAATCGCCGCCGATATCGAGGCGGTGGTGGCGATGGGCGTGCAGGTCTGCCTGGTGATCGGCGGCGGCAACATCTTCCGCGGCGTCTCCGCCGCCGCCGCCGGCATGGAGCGCGCGCAGGCCGATTATATCGGGATGCTGGCGACGGTGATGAACGCGCTCGCGATGCAGGGCGCGCTGGAGGCGCGCGGCGTGCCGACGCGCGTGCAATCGGCGATCCCGATGGCCACCGTCTGCGAACCCTATATCCGCCGGCGCGCCGAGCGGCACATGGAAAAGGGCCGCGTGGTGATCTTCGCCGCCGGCACCGGCAATCCGTTCTTCACCACCGATACCGCCGCGGCCCTGCGCGCTGCCGAGATGGGCTGCGAGGCGCTGCTCAAGGGCACCCAGGTCGATGGCGTCTATTCCGCCGACCCACGCCGCGATCCCGCCGCCGTGCGGTTCCAGGAACTGACCTACCAGGACGTGCTTGCCAACCAGCTCGGCGTGATGGACGCCGCGGCCATCAGCCTCGCGCGCGAGAACAAGGTGCCGATCGTGATCTTCAACATCCACGCCCCCGGCGCCTTCGCCGCGGTGGTCCGGGGCGAGGGCAAATTCACCCGGATCGTCGCGCGGGCGGGATCGGCAGCGTAAAATTCGGCGGTTCCGACCGCCACCTCAGACAGGGAGGCCCCTCCGATGCCCGCCGACCTCAATGCCCTGAAGCAGGACCTGACGCGCCGGATGGACGGCGCGCTCGAGACGCTCAAGCGCGAATTCTCCGGCCTGCGCACCGGGCGCGCGAGCCCCGCGCTGCTCGAACCCGTTCGCGTGCCCGCCTACGGCAACGACACCCCGCTCAACCAGGTGGGCACCGTGGGCGCGCCGGAGCCGCGGATGCTGACAGTCCAGGTCTGGGACCGCTCCCTCGTGGGCGCGGTCGAGCGCGCGATCCGCGATGCCGGCCTCGGCCTCAATCCCGCGACGGATGGCCAGCTCGTGCGCGTGCCGATCCCCCAGCTCACCGCCGAGCGCCGCACCGAGCTCGTCAAGGCAGCGCATAAATACGCCGAGGGCACCCGCATTGCCGTGCGCGGCGTGCGCCGCGACGGCATGGAGCAGGTCAAGGGCTATGAGAAGAAGCACGAGATCGGCGAGGACACCGCCAAGCACTGGCACGAGGATGTGCAGAAGCTCACCGACCAGTACGTGAAGAAGGTCGATGAGATGCTGGCGGAGAAGGAAAAGGACATCCGCCAGGTATAGGCGCGCGCGCTTGGCCCGTTCTCCCCGCCCGGACGCGGCCACGCCGCCATCCGCCCCTCCCGGCCATGTCGCCATCATCATGGACGGCAACGGCCGCTGGGCCGCCGCGCGCCATCTGCCGCGCCTCGCCGGCCACCGCGAAGGCGCGCGCGCGGTCCGCCGCACCATCGAGGCGGCGATCCACCACCACGTCGGCTGGCTCACGCTCTACGCCTTCAGCAGCGAAAACTGGCGCCGCCCGGCCGGCGAGGTGAGCGACCTCACCGGCCTGTTGCGCCATTATGTCCGCTCCGAGCTTGCCGAACTCGCCCGCGCCGGGGTGCGGCTGCGCGTGATCGGCGAGCGCGCCCGTTTCCCGGCCGACATCCAGGCCGATCTCGCCGCCGCCGAGGCCACCACCGCGGCCAACACCGCGCTCAATCTGAACGTCGCGCTCTCCTATGGTTCGCGCGCCGAGATCGCCGCCGCGGCGCGGCGGATCGCGGCGGAGGCGCGGGACGGCAGGCTCGACCCGGACGCAGTGGACGAAGCCGCGCTGAGCGCGCGCCTGTTCACCGCCGGGATGCCCGATCCCGACCTGCTGATCCGCACCTCGGGCGAGCAGCGGCTGTCGAATTTCCTGCTCTGGCAGGCGGCCTACGCCGAGCTCGTGTTCCAGGACGTGCTCTGGCCGGATTACGGCGAGAGCCATTTCGCGGCCGCGTTGGCGAGCTTCGCCGCGCGGGAGCGCCGCTTCGGTGCGCGTCCTGGATAGGCAGCGCCCGCCGCGCTGGGGCGATCTTCGGCTGCGCCTGGTCTCGGCGGCGGTGCTGGCCCCGCTCGCGCTCGCCGCGATCTGGTGGGGCGGGGCGCTGTTCGACGGGCTGATGGCGGGCGCCGCGGTCGGGCTGGCGATCGAATGGGTGGGCCTGTGCCGGACGTGTCCGGCCTGGCGGCTGCGCGCGGCGGCGGGGGTGGGCTGGATCGTGCTCGCGATGGGCAGCGCGCTGTGGCTGCGCGCCGATCCGCTGGTGGGGCGGGCGAATCTCGGCTTCCTGGTGGTCGCGGTCTGGGGCAGCGATGTCGGCGCCTATCTCGCCGGGCGGCTGATCGGCGGGCCGAAGCTCGCCCCGGCGATCTCCCCGGGCAAGACCTGGTCGGGGGCGGCCGGGGGGCTTGTCGGGGCGGCGGCGATCGGGATCGTGATCGCGGCGACGCACGGGATGCGTCATGCCGACATGCACGCGATGGGCCTGGCGCGCGCGGCGGCGGTGGGGGCGGCGATCTCGATGCTGGGCCAGGCGGGGGATCTTGCCGAATCCTGGGCCAAGCGCTGCTTCGGGGTGAAGGATTCCGGCCGGCTGATCCCGGGCCATGGCGGGCTGCTCGATCGGCTGGACGCGGCGCTCGCGGTGCTGCCGGCGGCGGCGCTGCTGGCGTATCACCTCGGTCCTGGGCTAGTGCTGTGGCAATGAGCACCGCGCCCGCGACGCCCCGGACCGTCACCCTGCTCGGCAGCACCGGCAGCGTCGGCACCCAGACCGTCGATCTGCTGAGCGCCGCCCCTCCCGGGCGGTTCCGGGTCCGCGCGCTCGCCGCCGGGCGCAACGCCACCTTGCTCGCCGCGCAGGCGCGCGCGCTGGGCGCCGAATTCGTCGCCATCCACGACCCCGCCGCCTGGCCCGCGCTGCGCGACGCCCTCGCCGGCACCGGCATTCGCGCCGGCGCCGGGGCCGAGGCGGTGATCGAGGCCGCCGCGTTGGCCGCCGACTGGACCATGGCCGCGATCACCGGCGCGGCCGGCCTCGCGCCCACCCTGGCCGCGGTGCGCAATGGCGGGGCGGTCGCGCTGGCCAACAAGGAGGCGCTGGTCTGCGCCGGGGACGTGATGCTGCGCGCGGTCGCCGCCGCCGGCGCCACCTTGCTGCCGGTCGATTCCGAGCACAACGCCATCTTCCAATCCCTTGCCGACGGCAATCATGGCGCGATCGAGCGGATCATCCTCACCGCCTCGGGCGGCCCGTTCCGCGAATTCACCCGCGCCCAGATGGAAAAAGTCGCGCCGGAAGCCGCGCTCAAGCACCCGGTCTGGTCGATGGGTGCCAAGATCACCATCGATTCCGCCACCCTGATGAACAAGGGGCTGGAGGTGATCGAGGCGGCGCGCCTGTTCGGCCTGGCGGAGAGCGCGATCGACATCCTGGTGCATCCGCAATCGGTCATCCACGGCATGGTCTGCTACCAGGACGGCAGCGTGCTGGCGCAACTCGGCGCGCCGGACATGCGGATCCCGATCGCGCACACGCTCGCCTGGCCGGCGCGGATGCCGACCGCGGGCAAGCGGCTCGATCTGGCGGCGGTCGCGCGGCTGGAGTTCTTCCCGCCCGATCCGGACCGCTTTCCGGCCCTGCGGCTGGCGCGCGAGGCCTTGCGCGCGGGTGGCGGCGCCCCCACCATCTTGAGCGCGGCCAACGAAATCGCCGTGGATGCCTTTCTTGCGCGGCGGATCGGGTTTCTGGACATCGCCGAGACGGCCGCCCGGGTGCTCGACCAGTTGGGCGCACCGGCGGCGGACAGCCTGGACGCGGTGATTTTCCTCGACGACGCGGCGCGCCGGGCGGCGCGAGCGATGGTATCCGCCCGATAATTGTGCTAGGCTTCATTTTTGAAGCAATCCGGGGATTCGCTCGTGCTCCACGACCTGCCCGACCTGCTGCGCAGCATTGCGTCCTTCGCCGTCGTGCTCGGCGTGCTGATCTTCTTCCACGAGCTTGGCCATTAC
>JAKAZN010000262.1 GCA_021815835.1 Pseudomonadota bacterium | reverse complement strand
GCGCGCCGTGGGGGGATCCACGCCGCGCGCGATCGCGGCTTCCGCCACGATGTCGCGTGCCGGCACGCGCGGCACGACGCGCAGAAACTGCGCGACATACCCGATGGTTTCGGCACGTATATCCAGGACCATGCGCGGATCGGACGCGGCCAGATCGACGAGGCAGCCGCGATGGCGCACCAGGATGCGCCCGCCCTCGGCACGATAGGTGCCGTAAAGACAGCGCAGCAGGCTGGATTTTCCCGCCCCCGACGGTCCCGCCAGCGCCACGCATTCGCCGGCATGGACGGAAAGCTCGACCCCGGCCAGCACGGCCAGCCGCAGGCCGCCTTGCAGATGCAGGGTGAAGCCCTTGGCCAGCGCCTCGGTGCGCAGCATCGGCGCGCTCATCGCAAGGGCTCGCTCAGGTTCGCGCGGGCAGGTTCGCGGCTCCCCCGTCCCCTCGCGACAGATTTCGGCCGCCCCGCCCCACTCATGCCTGCAACACCGAGCTCACCAGCAGCTGCGTATATGGGTGCTGCGGGTCCTCCAGCACCTGGTCCGTCAGCCCCGTCTCCACCACCGCGCCACCGCGCATCACCACGATCCGCTGCGCGAGCAGCCGCGCCACCGCCAGATCATGCGTCACCAGCACGACCGCGATCGCATAGCGCGCAACCAGCCGGCGGATCAGATCCAGCAACCGCGCCTGCACCGAGACATCGAGCCCGCCCGTCGGCTCGTCCATGAACACCAGGCGCGGATGGGTGACCAGGGTGCGCGCCACCTGCAACCGTTGCAGCATCCCGCCCGAGAAAACCCGCGGCAGATCGTCGATGCGCGCCGGATCGATCTCCACCCGTTCCAGCCACGCTCCGGCCTCGGCCCGGATCGCGCCGTAATGCCGCGCGCCCGCCGCCATCAGACGCTCGCCGATATTGCCGCCCGCGCTCACGCCCATGCGCAGATTGGCGCGCGGGTCCTGATGCACGAAGCCCCAGTCGGAGCGATGCAGCAGCCGCAGCGCCGGCGCGGCCATCGCGTGCACGTCATGCAGCGCGCCGGTGGGATCGCGATACCACACCACGCCCGCGTCGGGGCGCAGCCGCCCGGACAGCACGTTCAGCAGGCTGGTCTTGCCGGACCCGGATTCCCCCACCACCGCCAGCACCTCGCCGGGCCAGAGGTCGATCGCCACACCGTCCAGCGCCGCGATCGCCCCGTAGCGCAGCGACAATCCGCGCGCGGCGAGCAGAGCCGGCGCGCTCATGCTCCCGCCCCCGCGCGCCCGGCGCAGTAATCGGTATCGGAACAGACGAACATCCGCCCGCCGCGATCGTCGGTCAAAACCTCGTCCAGATAGGACTGATCGGCACCACAGATCGCGCACACCGCCCGCGCCCGATGCGGCCGGAATGGATGGTCCTCGAAATCGAGCGAGCGGACATCGGTATAGGGCGGGATCGCATAGATCCGCTTTTCCCGCCCCGCGCCGAACAGCTGCAAGGCCGGCATGAGGTGCAGCTTCGGATTGTCGAAGGCCGGGATCGGGCTCGGCGAGGTCAGATAGCGTCCGTTCACCATCACCGGATAATCGTAGCTGATCGCCACCTGGCCGAGCCGGGAGATATCCTCGTACAGCTTCACATGCATCGCGCCATATTCCGCGAGACCATGCATCCGCCGGCTTTCCGTCCGCGACGGTTCCAGCCGGTACAGCGGTTCCGGCTGCGGCACCTGATAGACCAGGATCTGCCGCTCGGTCAGCTTCGTCTCCGGAATCCGATGCCGGGTCTGGATCACGCTCGCCTCCGCCGTGCGCGTGGTCGTGCGCACCCCGGCGGTGGCGGCGAAAAAGCGGCGGATGGAGACCGCATTGGTGGTATCGTCCGCGCCCTGGTCGATGACCTTCAGCACATCGTTCGCACCCAGGATCGACGCGGTGACCTGGATCCCGCCCGTGCCCCAGCCATAGGGCAGCGGCATCTCGCGCGAGCCGAACGGCACCTGATGGCCCGGGATCGCGACCGCCTTCAGGATCGCGCGGCGGATCATCCGCTTCGTCTGCTCGTCCAGATAGGCAAAATTATATCCGTTCACGCGACCGGCTCCGCCGCGGCCGCGGCAGTCGCGCGCAGCCGCCGCACCGCTTCGACCTCGCTCTGGAAATCGACGTAGTGCGGCAGTTTCAGATGTTCGACAAATCCGGTCGCCTCGATATTGTCCGCGTGCGACAGCACGAATTCCGCGTTCTGCGCCGGTGCCGTCACGTCTTCGCCAAGCTCGCCCGCCTGCAGGGACCGGTCGAGCAGCGCCATCGCCATCGCGCGGCGATCCGCCTGACCGAAGGCCAGCCCGTAGCCGGTGGTGAATCGCGCCGGCTCGGTCTTCGATCCCGCGAACTGGTTCACCATCTGGCATTCGGTCAGCACGATCTCCCCGATATCGATCGGAAACCCCAGTTCGTCGGGAACGATCACGACCGAAACCGCCCCCATGCGGATCTCGCCCGCGAACGGGTGACTGCCGCCATAGCCCCGCTGGGTGGAGTAACCGAGGCCGAGCAGGAATCCCTCGTCGCCGCGCGCCAATCCCTGCAACCGCGCATCACGCGGGGCGGGATAGGCGGGCGGCGCGCGCGTCAGATCGGAGGGTTCCCCACTTCCCGGCTGATCCGGCCGGATCAATCCCTCCGCGGCCAACAGATCCGCCACCCGCGGCATCGTCCCCTCCGCCGCCTCCGCCAGCGGCGCGGAATCGGGCGCGCGCTCGGCCAGCAGCGCGAAATCCAGCAGCCGATGCGTGTAATCGGTGGTTGGCCCCAGCACCTGCCCGCCCGGAACATCCTTGAAGATCGCCGAGATCCGCCGCCGGATCGCCATTGCGCCGGTGTCCAGCGGCACGGACGCGCCGAAGCGCGGCAAGGTCGTGCGATAGGCGCGCAGCAGGAAGGCAGCCTCGATCAGATCGCCCTCGGCCTGACGGATCGCCAGTGCGGCGAGTTCCCGATCATGCAACGATCCCTCGGCCATCACCCGTTCCACCGCGCGACCGAGCTGGTTTTCGATTTGTGCAACCGCCAGCGCCGGCACGGCGGGATCGCCGCGGCGGGCTTCCGCGCGCCAGGCATGGGCGGCATCGATCGCGCGCTCCCCACCCTTCACCGCGACATAGGCCATCAGAGCGCCTCCACGGTGACCGAGCGCGGCAGCGCCGCCAGATGCGTGCCCGCGCAGATCAGCAGATCGATCCCGCGCGGAAACAGCGCATGGTTGTCGTGCCAGAACCGGACGAAACCATCCCCCAGGCCACGCGCGGCGAACACGGTGGGCGCGGCCAGGCCGGGGCCGGACAGGCGGTAGCGCGTCCCCTCCCCCAACGCCGCGGCGCCCAGGATCACCGTGGCCCCAAGTTCCGGCGCTTCGTCGGTCCCGAGCGCCAGCGCGGACAGCGCCGGCAGCGCCGTGACAACGACGAAATCCGCTGCCGCCATCGCGTCGGCGGCACGCGCGCCGGTATGGAAGGCCACCCAATCCCGCGCCTGGGCAAAGGCGGGATCGAGCCACAGCGAGGTATCCGCATCCACCAGGCTCAGCAGCGCCGCGGCCATGGCCGGCGCCAGGGATCCGGGCGCCGTCAGCCCCGCCCCGAGGCGCAGGATGCGCCCGGGATGCGCCATCGCGTCCAGCACCGCGCGGAACGCTTCCTGCGCGTCGGCAACAGGTTCCGCGAAGCCCGGCAGGTCGGGAACCATCATCACGTTCGCATCGTTTGCAAGACGAAGAACTCCACCCGCGTCGCCGCGGCGCGCGCGGCGATCGCGGCCCGTGCTTCCTCCTGCCGCGCGGCGAGCGGCGCGATCAGCGCCGCGTGCAACTCTGCTTCCCGATCGGGATCCTGCAACAGCGCGTCGGCCAGGGCCGCCAGTTCGGCGTGCCGGCGATCGCGGCCCGGGATGGTGGCGTGACCAACCTGGCCTGCCTCGGTGCGCAAAATGCACCGGGTGACGGTCATCTCGCCGAGGTTGAACGCCGCGCCATCCCCGCCCGCGCGCCCGCGCAGCATGACGAGGCCCGTCTCCGGCCCCCGCAACGCGCGCCAAGCGGGCAGCGCGGCCGGCAGCCGGTCCGCGATCGCGGTGGCATCGGCGCGGGCGAGGACCGCGATCCAGCGTTGCCGTGGGGTGGGGGGCGGGGCATCCAACATGTCTAGACAAGTAAAGCCCCGCCCCTCCCCCTGTCAAGCAATCCCTGCCGCCCGTGCTTGGGACGC
>JAKAZN010000261.1 GCA_021815835.1 Pseudomonadota bacterium | reverse complement strand
ACCGCGCCTTCCGGCTCGCCGCGCTGGAGCAGGAAAACCGCCGCCTCAGCAACATGGTCGGGTCGAGCCCGCTGCCGCGCGTCATCGCCGGCTCCGAGGCGATGCTCAAGACCTGCCGCACGGTCGAGAAGCTGGCGCCGGCGACGGCGCCGGTCCTGCTGCTGGGCGAAAGCGGCACCGGCAAGGAGATCCTCGCCCGGGCGCTGCACGACCTCGGCCCCCGCGCGGCGGGCCCCTTCATCGCCATCAATTGCGGCGCGATCCCCGAGCCCCTGCTGGAATCCGAACTGTTCGGGCACGAGAAGGGGGCCTTCACCGGCGCCATCAAGCAGACGCAGGGCCGGATCGAACTGGCCCAGGGCGGCACGCTGTTCCTCGATGAAATCGGCGACCTGCCGCTCGCCCTGCAGGTCAAGCTGCTGCGCTTCCTGCAGGAGGGCGTGATCGAGCGGGTCGGCGGGCGGCGTCCGATCCCGATCGACGCGCGGATCGTTTCCGCGACGCATCAGGATCTCGACGCCCTGGTCGCCGCCGGGCGGTTCCGGCTCGACCTGCTGTTCCGCCTCAATATCGTCAGCGTCAGGATCCCGCCGCTGCGCGAGCGCGGCGGCGACGCGGTCCTGCTGGCGCGCTTCTTTCTCAGGCGCTTCGCCCAGGACCAGAACCGCCAGGGACTCGCCTTCTCCGAAGCGGCGATCGCCGCGCTGATGCGGCATGACTGGCCGGGCAATGTCCGCGAGCTGGAAAACCGGGTGCGCCGCGCCGCCATCATGGCCGACGGCCAGCAGATCGGGGCGGCCGACCTCGATCTGGCCGACGGCGCGCTCGCGCCGCTGCCGGACCTGCGCACGGCGCGCCGCGAGGCGGAGCGGGAGGCCGTCCAGCTCGCGCTGGCGCGGGCCGACGGATCGATGGCGGCCGCGGCCAAGCTGCTCGGCGTCAGCCGTCCGACCCTGTACGCGCTGATCGACACTCTGGGTATCGGCGATGACGTCAGGATGGACCGCACCGCCGACGCCGCCCATGACCCGGCCGGACCCGCCGGCCAATGACCACGCCACGCCGGTCAGACTTGAACGCAATGCCGCACATGAACGCGATAAGGGGTGCGCGATGATGAAACCAGCGTCGATCATGCGATCCGTCCGGTGGGTGACACTGTCACTGGCCGTGGCGGGGATGGCGGGCGTCGCCCCCGCCGCCCATGCCGGGCAACCGCGCGCCTACCTGCGGGCGCAGGACGCCGTGGCGCATGGCAAGCTGCTGGATGCGCGGCTCGACCTGCTGAACGCCGTCCGCCGGCATCCGCATGACGGCGCCGCGCATGCCCTGCTGGGCGAGGTCTCGCTCCAGCTCGGCGATGCCGTCACGGCCGAGCGCGAGGCGCGCAAGGCCATCGCCGCCGGCGACCAGCCGAACCGCAGCCTGGCCCTGCTGCTGCGCAGCTACGTCGCCCAGGGCAGGTCGATCGCCCTGCTGCACGATTTCCCGATCGGCTCGGCCACGGGAACCCGTGCCGCCGTCATCGCCGTGGGGCGGGCGCGGGCCAATCTCGTTCTCGCCCGCTTCGACCGGGCCGAGGCCGATCTCAAGCGGGCGGCCGGTTTCGCGCCCGATGCGCCGGGCCTGTACGAGACCCGGATCGACCTCGCCATCGCCCGGCACGACCTTGCCGCGGCACGGCGCATCATCGCCGCGCGGCTCAAGGCGACGCCCGATGCGCCGGCCCTGCTGCGCCGTGAAGCGCAACTCGACATCGCGGACGGCAAGGCGGCGGAGGCCGCGACCATCCTGCAGCGCGCCAACGCTGCCGACCCCGCCAACACCCGCGGCAAACTCCTGCTCATCCAGGCTCACCTCGCCGCCGGCCAGTTGCCCGCGGCGGAGGCCGAGCTCAAGCGCGCCGCGTCCCTGCTGCCCCATTCGGTCGGGCTGGCGTATTTCCAGGCCACGATCGACGTCGACCAGCATCACTGGCATCGCGCCGATGCGCTGCTCGATCATATCGGGAGCGCCGCCACGCAGCTGCCCGGCATCCTGTATCTCCGTGCCCGGACCGACGCGGCGCTGGGCCGCCCCGCCGCCGCGCTGACCGCGGCCCAGAAATTTGCGGCGCAGCAGCCCGATGACCGCGGCGCGCAGCTGATGGTGGCCACGCTGGCGATCCGGACCGGCCATTATGGCGTCGCCAGCCGCAGCCTCGACAAGCTGGCGGCGGCCGGCAAGCTGGATGCCCAGGCCCTCGACCTGCGCACGGCGATCGAGATCCACGACAACAAGCTGAACCAGGCCGAACAGGATGCGCTTCAGGCCCTCAAGGTGGATCCGAACGATCTCGCGGCGGGGATCAACCTGGCCGAGATCGCCCAGCGGCGCGGCGATTTCAGCGCGGCGGAGCAGCAGTACCGCGCGGTGCTCGCCAAGGTTCCCGCGTCGGCCAATGCCGTGCTCGCCTCGGTCGAGATCCGGCTGGGATCGGCCGCGCTGCTGGCGAACGACGCCCCGACCGTGACCCGGATGGTCGCCGCGCTGGACAAGCAGGGCGCCAAACCCGCCGCCGCGCAGTTGCAGGCGCAGCTGGACTTGAGGCGCGGCGATCTCGACGCCGCGCGGGCCGACCTGACCCGGCTGCTCGCCGCCCGCCCCGGCTCGGTGACGGCGCAGCTCGGCCTCGCGCGGGTCGACCTGCTGACGCAACGGCCGGACGCCGCGCTGAAGCGCCTCGCCGCGGTGGTGAAGGCGCATCCCGCGGATCCGCGGCCGGTGCTCGCGCTGGCCGCCCTGCAGCGGACGATGCGGCAGCCCGCCGCCGCGCTGGCGACGCTCGAGCGCGCACACGACGATGCCCCCGGCAATGTCGCCTTCGTGGTCGCGATCCTGCAGCAGCGGCTGGCGGCGAAGCAGTTCGCCGAGGCCGGCAACCTGGTCTCGACCCTTCCGGCCGCGATGCAGCGCCAGCCGCAGATCCTGCTCCAGCGCGCGAAGCTCGACGCCGCGCAGGGGCGTCTCGATCAGGCCGCGCTGAGCCTGCACTCCCTGCTGGCCGAAACACCCGACGACGTGTCGTCGCGGCTGGCGCTCGCGCATATCGACATGGCGCGCAAGCAGCCGCAGGCAGCCGAAGCGGTGATCGAGGCCGGGCTCGCGCGCGATCCGCACCAGCTCGCCCTGATGCAGGCCCGCGTCGGCCTCGCCCTGGCGCAGCACGGCGCCGGCGCGGCCGAGCAGGAGGCGGCACAGCTCGCGGCCACGCCCGACCACATGCCCGAGGCCGGCGCGCTGAAAGGCGATCTCGCCCTGTCCCTGCATCACTGGGCGAAGGCGGCGGCCGCGTTCAAGGCGGCCTATGACGCGAATCCGTCGCCGGCGCTGGCGGCGGGCGCGATCCGCGCCGATCTTCAGGGCGGCCATCGCGACGCGGCGCTCGCCCTGCTCAAGGCGGCGAGCACCCGCTTCCCCGACAGCGTGGCCCTGAGCGACATGCAGGGGTCGATCGCCCTGTCCCAGGGCGACCTGAAGGCGGCCGCGCTCGATTACGGGCATTCCCTGCGCCTCGCGCCGCAGGACGCCGTGGCGCTCAACAATCTCGCCTGGATCGAGGCGAAGTCCGGCAAGCCGGATGCCGAGGCTTTGGCCGAGCGTGCCTATGTCGGGGCGCCGACGCCGCAAACCGCCGACACGCTCGGCTGGATCCTGCTTCAAGGCACGCCGGACAAGGCGCGGCGCGCGCGGGCGGCGGCCCTGCTCGATGCCGCGCACCAGGAAGACCCCGCCGACCCGTCGATCGCCTATCACGATGCCGCGGCGCTGGCCGGCACCGGCGAGCGGGGCAAGGCGATCGCGATCCTCAAGCCGATCGTCACGCCGAAGGCCACGTTCGCCGACCATGCCGCGGCGGCGGCGCTGCTGGCGAAACTGGAGCGGCAGGGCTGAGATCCCGCGATGCTGCATCTCCTGGCGCTGGCCGTTCCGTTCCTGATCCTGCTGGGCATGGCCGTGGTGCGTCCCATGGTCGGGGTGATCGCGTTCGACTGGATCTCGCTGATGAACCCTCAGCAGGACCTCTTCGGCACCGGGGCGCATCTGCCTTGGGCGCTCAGTGCCGCGCTGGCGACGGTGATCGGCTGTCTCGTCGCGCATGAGCCGCGCCGCTTTCCGGTCACCTCGACGCAGATACTGATCCTGGCCTTCGCCGGGCTGATCACGCTCAACACGCTCTTCGCCCTGGTGCCGGCGAGCGTGGAGAGTCATGGCTATA
>JAKAZN010000260.1 GCA_021815835.1 Pseudomonadota bacterium | reverse complement strand
CCCGACAGCGCGAACACCGCGTTATGGATGTCCATCTGGCTCATGCCCTTGGCGGTTGCCAGCGCGCGCTCGATCACGAGGCAGGCCTGATAGCCATAGACCGCGTTCGAGCCCCACTCCACGCCCGAGCCCTTCGGGTATTCCTTGTCCCACATGGCGCGGTACTGCGGCAGGGTCGGCCCGGAGGTGACCTTGTACTCATAGAGGGCGGACGGCACGTAGCTGTAGCTGCCGGCCAGACCGGCCGCGCCGACGTTCTTCAGCAGCAGGTCCATCTCGGTCCCGCCATACACGGTGAACAGGAACCGGAACGCGTCGCCCGAATCCTGCAGATTGCGCAGGAACGCGATCTCGTTGTTCGGAAACCCGAGCTCGATCATCGCATCCGGATGCAGCGCGGCGATATTGTTGATCAGCACCGTGTAGTTCGACGTGCTGGTGGGCACGCCCTGGTTGTACACGATCTTGATCTTGCCGGTTTTTTCCAGGAAGCCCGCGAGCGCGTGCGCCTGGGTGCCGGTGAAATCGTTGGTGGCATACAGGATCGCCGCGGTCTTGATCCCGTTCTTCACCCCGACATCGTCGAGGAAGTTCGAGATCGCGCTGGGCCAGATGGTGGATACGGGAATCGCCATCAGGCCGATATACGGGTTGTCCTTGGTGAAGAACGTCCCGCCCGTGCCCGACACGTCGAACAGGAACATCTTGTGTTCCTTGGCGATCGGCACCGCGACCGAGGTCAGCACCGAGCCGGAATCGGCCATCAGGATATCGACGTGATCCTGGGTGATGAGCTGGTTATACAGTGTCGCCGCCGTCGCGGTGCTGCTCTGGTCGTCGTACGAGATCAGCTTGACCGGAATCTTCTTGTGGTACGGCGCCACATAGACACCGCCCGCCGCGTTGACCTGCTTCACCCACAGCTTGATGCCGTCATAGACCGGCATCGAGATGGCGGCGAACGGCCCCGAACTGGCATACAAGGTGCCGATCCGGATCTCGGCCGGCGCGGTCGCGGCGCGCGCCGCGCCGAAGCCCGACAGGCCGGCGGCGACGGCCAGGGCCGCGAGCAAATTCCTCATTTTCATGGACAAATCCCCCGTGCGTGCGACGAACGACACGGCTTCTGCCCCAACGCCCGGTCCGGCGCAAGGCGCGCCCGCTACAGCGGAACGGTCAGCGCGTCGTATTCGTAGGCCCAGTCGTACCGCGCCGCGACCTTCTCCGGCTGCCATTCGCGGTCCACATAGGAGGCCGCGCCGTCCGCCTCGGCCAGCGCGGGATTGTGGAACCGGGTCGCGTTGTCGAGCGATCCCCGCACCGCGCGCGCCGTGCGGGCGCCGCGGGCCGCGTCGTAGCGGCGCAGCGCGGCGGCGGGATCGGGCTCGGAATCCAGGCAGCGGGCCAGGATGGTGCCGTCCTCGATCGCCATGTTGGCACCCTGCGCCATGAACGGCAGCATCGGATGCGCGGCGTCGCCCAACAGCGCCACCCGGCCATCGGCCAGGCGCTCCAGCGGCGCGCGCCCGAGCAGCGCCCATTTATAGGGCGTGTCGATCGCGCGGATGATGCGCTGGATGTCGTCGTGCCAGCCGGGGAAATCGGCGGCGCATTCCGCGGTCGTGCCGGGATCGTTCCACGATTCCGCGCGCCAGTCGGACCGTTCCGCCACACCGACGAAATTCAGGATCGCGCCCCGGCGCAGCGGATAGGTAACGACGTGTCCGCCGGGGCCGTTCCAGTTGGCGCCGACCAGGCGGCGCTGATGGGCGGGGAGAAGCTCCATCGCCACCAGGCCGCGCCAGGCCATCAGGCCGGTGAACCGGGCGCCGCCCTCGCCCACCATGCGCCGGCGGATCGCCGAATGAACCCCGTCGGCGCCCACCAGAATGTCGGCGCGCAGCCGGTCCCCGTTTTCCAGGGTCACGCGCACGCCGTGCTGGTCCTGGTCGTAGCCGGTCGCGGCGGTGCCCAGACGCAGCGCCTCCGGCCGGCGGGCCCGCAGCGCGTCCAGCAGGATGCGATGCAGGTCGCCGCGATGGACCATCCAATAGGGCGCGCCATAGCGGGCGATCGCGCTCTCCCCCAGATCGAACAGCTTCCAGCTTTGCCCGGTGCTCCAGAGGCGGATTTCCTTGCCCGCCGCCGGACAGACCACCGCCTCCAGCGCCGGACCCAGCCCCAGCGCGATCAGCACCCTGGTTCCGTTCGGGCCGAGCTGCACGCCGGCGCCGAGCTCGCGCAGTTCGCGCGCCTGTTCCACCACCGTCACGTCGTGGCCGCGCGCGAGCAGCGCCAACGCCGCCGCGATCCCGCCGATGCCGGCGCCGGCGATCAGGACCCGCGCGGTCATGGGGCGCGCTTCAGGCCGGCGATGGCCTTGTAGCCCTCCGACAGCGCGCGCAATTCGTCGGCGGCGATCACGTCCTCGATGCGCGCGAAGGGCCTGTCGCCGGTGCGCTGATAGACCTCGCGCAGGATCGCGTCCGGCGGGTTGCGGCGGTTGGTCAGGACCACCTCGGTGGTGGGCGGGCGGCGCTGGGCTTCGTAGGCCGCCAGCGCGGCGGCGGGATCGGCGGCGGCGCGCAGGCAATCGGTCAGCGCGCGCGCATCCAGGATCGCCTGGCCGGCGCCGTTCGATCCGCGCGGAACCATCGGATGCGCGGCGTCGCCGAGCAGGGTGATCCTCCCGAAGCTCCAGGCCGGCAGCGGGTCCTGATCGACCATCGGAAATTCCAGCACCTTGTCCGCGCCGCGGATCAGCCCCGGCACATCCAGCCAGTCGAAATGCCAGTCGGCGAAGGCGGGGAGGAAATCCTCCAGCGCCCCGGCGCGGTTCCAGTCGCGGTCGAGATGGCGCGGGGTTTCGATCTCGGCCACCCAGTTCACCAGCTGGCGGCCCTGGTCGTCGATGTCGTTGCGGATCGGATAGATCACCATCTTGCCGGTGGCGAGCCAGCCGGCGCGGATCATGCTTGCCCCGGTCAGGATGCGCGGCCAGGCGGTGACGCCGCGCCACATGTTGTAGCCGGAATAACGCGGCGGGCCTTCATGCGGATAGAATTGCTTGCGCAATGCGGAATGGATGCCGTCGCAGGCGATCGCGGCGGCGCCGCGCACGGGATCGCGATCGCGGAAGCGCAGGGTCACGCCATCCGCGTCCGCCTCCGCGCCCAGACAGTGCCAGCCGGTTTGCACCGCGCCGGCGCCCAGGCGCGCGCGCACCGCGTCCAGCAGCACCGATTGCAGGTCGCCGCGATGGATCGAGAATTGCGGATGCGCGAAGCCGGCGGCGCGGCCGGCGGGCTCGCGCCAGATGAGCTGGCCGAAGCGGTTGAAGAACACGCTCTCGGCGGTGCGGACGGCGACGGCGGTGAGCGCGTCTTCCAGCCCCAGGCGCGCGAGTTCCGCCGCGCCGTGCGGCAGGACGTTGATGCCGACGCCGAGCGGGCGCAGTTCCGCGACCGATTCGAAGATGCGGCAGGGAATGCCCGCCTCGTGCAGCGCGAGCGCAAGGGTCAGGCCGCCGACGCCGGCGCCCACGATGAGGATGTCGCCCGGCTCGGCCATCGCAGCGCCTCCCTCCGGCCCGGCGGCCGGACCCCGATCGGGTCAGGCGGCGCGGGTCAGGCGCTTCACGAAAGCGGAGATGCGATGGCGGCGCAACTCCGAACGCGCCTTGGCGTCCGTGGTCATGTAGTTGAGCTGCACCGAATAGCGCGGGCCGACGAATGTCTTGTGGCCGTGCCAGGTGGTGGGACCGTTCGCAAACACCAGCAAGGTGCCGTTCACGGGTGGGACCTCGACGGCGAAATCCTCCAGGTCGTCGGGGCCGCGCAGCAGGCGCAGGCAGCCTTCGTGGCGGGCCCAGGCATCCGTCGCCTGGTTCAGATAGAGCAGCACGGTGACGCGCTTGGCGAGCGAATCGCAATGGATGCGCCCGTCGCGCGGGCCGGTGAAGCCGCGCAAGGTGACCATGGTGGGGGCGTCGGTCAGATCGAGGCCCAGCCGCGCGGCGATGGCCGCGCGCAGGTCGGGACCTTCCATCTCTTCCATCAGCGCGCGCGCGGCGGGGCCGAGCGTCAGCGAGCCGGGCGGGAAGGACCCGCCCTTGCCGATCGGCGGCAGGTCCGCGGCGATCGCGGCGAGCGCGGCCGGCGGGACGAAGCCCGCTACCAGCAGATGCGGGAACGGGTCGGTGGCGAGCGGGGCGGCGGCGAGGGCCTGGTAATCGAGCACGGACATGGGCGCGATATGC
>JAKAZN010000259.1 GCA_021815835.1 Pseudomonadota bacterium | reverse complement strand
ACGAATCGCTCGGCCCAGTCCGGTCCATGGCGGACGAACTGGCGGATCGGCAGCGCGTCCAGGAACTCGTTCGCAATCAAGAACAACGCCCCGTCCGGCAAGGTTTCCAGCCGGTCATGCCAGATCGCACCGGCGCCGAGCGTGGCGGCCTGGACCGCGCGCAGCCGGGGCGAGGTCTCGATCAGATGCAGCGGCGCCGCGGCGGCGAAATCGGGGGCGACGGCGGCGATCGCGCGGCGCGCATCGGCGGTCAAAGTGCCGCGGCCGGGACCGGCTTCAGCCAGCAGGGTCGGGCGCGGGCGGCCGGCCTCCTCCCAGGCGACGGCGGCCCACAGCCCCAGGCACTCGCCGAACGCCTGGGAGATTTCCGGCGCGGTGGTGAAATCGGCGAACGGATCACGGGTGGCGTAGTACGTCGCGTTGGCGCGGGCCATGAACCGATCGAGCCGCTCCCCGCCCGAATTTGACCCGGTCACCGGCAGCGGCGCCCTGTTCATGCCGGCGCGGTGTCCTTCACGTCGCGGAACCGCAGGTCCGGCGTCAGCTCGATGGTCCGGCGCAGCATGAACTCGGAGCTGGCCAGAAACACCGGATCGCCGTCGATATCGTCGGCGATCCCGCTCCGGTTGGCGGCGATGAAGCGGTCCAGCGCCACGCGATCCTCGCCCCCCACCCAGCGCGCCACGGCGAAGGGCGCGGCATCGAACCCCACCGCCACGCCGTATTCCGCCCCCAGCCGTGCCGCCAGCACATCCAGCTGCAACGCGCCGACCACGCCCACGATCGGCGCGGAACCGTCGCGCGGGCGGAACAGCTGCACCACGCCTTCCTCGGCCAGTTCCGCCAGCGCCTGACGCAGTTTCTTCGCCTTCATCGCATCGTCCAGCCGGACCCGGCGCAGAATCTCCGGGGCGAAGGACGGCACGCCGAGGAAGGTCAGGGTCTCGCCTTCGGTCAGCGTGTCGCCGATCCGCAACGTGCCGTGGTTGGGAATCCCGACCACGTCGCCGGCGAAGGCTTCTTCCGCGATCTCGCGCTCGCGGGCGAAGAAGAACTGCGGCGCGTGCAGCGGGATCAGCTTGCCGGTGCGAACCTGTTTCAGCCGCATCCCGCGCGTGAGCCGACCCGAGCAGACACGGGCGAAGGCGATGCGGTCGCGATGGTTCGGGTCCATGTTCGCCTGGATCTTGAATACCAGCGCGGTCAGCCCGGGCTCGTCTGCCGCCACCTGGCGCGTATCGGCCTTCTGGGCGCGCGGCCGCGGCCCGTATTCGGCCAGCCCGTCCAGCAGGTCGGACACGCCGATCCCCTTGATCGCCGCGCCGAAGCACACCGGGGTCAGATGGCCCTCGGCGAACGCGACGCGGTCGAACGGCGGCAGGGCGGCGGCGACCAGATCGAGTTCCTCGCCCAACGCGGCCAGGCGCGGGTCGCCCTGGGGGAGCGCCGCCGCGGCCACGGACAAGGCGCGCGCCTGCAGATCGTAGGTGCCGATGAACCCGGCGGCCCGACCCACCGGCCAGGTGACCGGGGCGGTGTCCAGCGCCAGGTCGTTGCCGATCTCGTCCAGCAGGGCGAACGGATCCTGGCTTTCCCGGTCCATCTTGTTGATGAAGGTGATGATCGGGATGTCGCGCAGGCGGCAGATCTCGAACAGCTTGCGGGTGCGCGCCTCGATCCCCTTGGCGGCGTCGATCACCATCACCGCGGCGTCCACCGCGGTCAGGGTGCGATACGTGTCTTCCGAGAAATCCTCATGCCCCGGCGTGTCCAGCAGATTGAACACGCAGGTCTTGTACTCGAACGTCATCACCGAGGTTACCACCGAGATGCCGCGTTCGCGTTCGATGCTCATCCAGTCCGATCGCGTGCGGCGGCGCTCGCCCTTGGCGCGCACGTTGCCGGCGAGCTGAATCGCGCCGCCGGCGCGCAGCAGATGCTCGGTCAGGGTGGTCTTGCCCGCGTCGGGGTGGGAGATGATCGCGAAGGTGCGGCGACGGGCGATTTCGGCGGCGAGATCGGTCATGCGGGGTCCACGGCAAAGCGCCGGGGGAGGGCCGCCCGGCGCTGGGCCGGTGTCATATCGCGTGGGGGTGGGAGAAACCAGGGGAGCGCAGCGCGCCCCCCTTGCGCAGCGCCGCCGGATCGTTGGACGGGCGCCGGTCCGCGTCAATCAGCCAGCCCCATCAATCAGCAGCCCCGGGGGACGGAAGGCGAGCGCTGGCGAAACCGCTCATCCCAGGATCAGGACACCGTGCCAAATTGGCCGAGAAACGCGGCTGGACGGAGTATCCGGACGCCTCGCCACGGGTGCAGCACCAGCAGGTCCGAGTCGCCTGACAGGATGGCGGTGGCACCCGCGGCGAGGGCCAGTTCCAGGTAGCGGTTGTCCTTCGGGTCCCGGCAATCCCGCACCACTTCCCTGGGCTCGACCCAAACCGCCGCGGCGCTCAGCAGTTCCAGGATTTCGTGGCGTCGATCGTCGGTCAGGACCCCAGCGAATTTCGGCCTAGCCAGGACCTCGGCGATTTCGGCATAGACGTCCTGCGACAGGGCGATGGTTCCGAGCGCCCGGGCAAGCGCCACGGCGCGGCGGGGCAGCCCGTCCGGGTTCAGCGCGGCCGAGACAACGGTGTTCGCATCGATGACAGTGACCGTCAGGCCCGACGCTCCGCGTTGTAGGCGGTGAGTTCGGCCTCGATCTCGGCCTCGGTCAGGCCGGCCTTGTGGGCCTCGGCGGCGGTCCGCTCGAACAGCGCGAGCAGCGGATCATCGGCGCCTGGGCGCACCAGCCGGTCCACCAGGCGGCCCACGGCTTCGCGACGGCGCGCATCGGTCAGGGCCGCGGCCGTCTGCGGCTCGACCGGGATCTCGATCTTTGCGAGCTGGTTCATGACGCGGTTCCGATCATGCCGGGCAGTCTAGCAAAGCCTGGGCGAAAGATCGATCGGCCCTTCGCGGCGACCGGCCGGATGCGATTCGCCTACCTGCCGCCCGGCACATTCCTGCTGGCGGCCGGGGATGGGCCGGTGATGTTCCATGATCCGCCGATCGAGCCGACCGGCCCCGGTGCGAGTGGACCGTGCTGGACCCGTAGCACCCGCACATCGCCGTGAGCCTGACGGATAGCGACACCGGGCAGCGCTTCGACCAGGCGCTGTTCGGCGTGGCCCGTCCGCGGGGCGCGGCGATGATGCGGCTGGCGAAGTGATCGTACATTCACCTGTTGCCGCCGAGCGGCCATGCATCCCCGAGGGCCGTGCCCGGCTCAACTCGGGGCTGGATGGTCGATCATGAAGCAGCCCCTCTTTTCCGCTGCCACGACAGAACGCCTCGGCCGAGCCACCAATCGTTCTGCCACTCCTCGTACCCCAGAAGCCTCCCCTCCAGGCGCTCGAGCGTATCGTTCCACCCTCTCTCGACGGCCACCTCAAAAAGCAATCGGTTGGCATCGATCCGCCATTCCTGGCCGGGCAGCGTGAAATATACTTCTCGGATCCCCAGCGTGACGGTCCCGTCGCGCTGCCGGCGCGGCGTGGGCCACGGTTCGTTCACAATCCGGCACGCAAGGTGACCGGCCCTCACGAATGGCTCAAATCGCGACATCACGTCGTCAAGCACGCAGGAGGGATAGAAGTCGGAGAATTTCGAAAGCGGCTTTCGACCTTCCAGCATGAGCGGCAGTTCGAACCCGGTGTGCACGAGGTAGGGCACCTCACGACCGGAATGCCATGCGGCAAGCATGACGGGTCGATCGCCAGGATCGAACGCCACCGCGAACGACGAAGCGATCGCCAGGATCTGATCGCTGTCTAGCGGATAACTGGCTCGCAGGTCGGGGTCGTCACGATCTTCGCCGGCAAGCAGTGCGCGGAGTTCCGACATGTCCATCACGTTAAACCGCGCCTCCAGAACCGGGCAATCGATCGCCGGATCGATCGCTTGCAGTACGAACTGCCGCTCGCCGCTTTGGTCGGGTGGCACGCGTGCGTCTCCCGGTATAAATTTCATATGCTCTCAGGACCGACTTTATCATCTTGCCGTGCCGGCGTCTCGTCCGATCCGGCATCGGCCCTCACCCCATCGCGCTCGCCACCCCCAGTTCGCCCGCCAGCTTGCCCAGCGCGGCCCAGGTCGCGTCCTCGATCGGCACGCCGCCCGCGCGCCGTTCCTTCTCCCGCTCGAACTCGATCTCCCCCGGATAATACACCCGGTCGAATCCCGCCGCGGTCGGCGTCGCCTTCAGGTATTCCGCGAAATCCCGCACCTCGCGCTTGAACACCGCAAGATCG
>JAKAZN010000258.1 GCA_021815835.1 Pseudomonadota bacterium | reverse complement strand
TCGGGCGCCATCCTCGGCCGCGCCCAGACCGCGCAGCGTCATCTGCTCGCGGCCTATGGGCGGGACCTTGGCGCGGCGTTCCAGATCGCCGACGATCTGCTGGATGCCGAAGGCACCACCGAGGAAACCGGCAAGACCGCCGGCAAGGACGCTGAAGCGGGCAAGGCCACCATGGTCGCGGTGATGGGAATCGAGCGGGCCCGCGCCCACGCGCGGATGCTGGCCCAACAGGCGGCCGACCATCTGGCCGGTTTCGGGCCGCGCGCTGAGCATCTGCGCGCGCTCGCCGATTTCGTCGTGACGCGCCGCAGCTGAGGGATACGAAGCATGTCTCGTCCTGCCACGCCGCTGCTCGACCGGGTGAACCTGCCGGCCGATCTGCGCAATTTCTCCCCCGAGCAGCTGCGCCAGCTTGCCGATGAGCTGCGCGCCGAGACGATCGACGCCGTCTCCGTCACCGGCGGCCATCTTGGCTCGGCGCTCGGCGTGGTGGAACTGACCGTCGCGCTGCACGCGATTTTCGACACGCCGCATGACCGGCTGCTGTGGGATGTCGGGCACCAGGCGTACCCGCACAAGATCCTGACCGGGCGGCGCGACCGCATCCGCACCCTGCGCCAGGGCGGCGGGCTGTCGGGATTCACGCGCCGGTCCGAGAGCGAGTTCGATCCGTTCGGCGCGGCGCATTCCTCCACCTCCATTTCCGCCGGGCTCGGCATGGCGGTGGCGCGCGATCTGAAGACCGCGCGCGGGGACAAGGACGACCGCAACGTCATCGCGGTGATCGGCGATGGCGCGATGAGCGCGGGCATGGCCTACGAGGCAATGAACAATGCCGGCGCCCGCCACACCCGCCTGATCGTCGTGCTGAACGACAACGACATGTCGATCGCGCCGCCCGTGGGCGCGATGAGTGCGTATCTTTCGCGGCTGATGTCGTCGCGCAGCTTCCTCGGCTTACGCGAGCTCGGCATCAAGATGGTCAAGCGCTTCCCGCGCGGCATCGAGCGCACCGCGCGCCGCGCCGAGGAATACGCCCGCGGCATCCTGACCGGCGGCACCTTGTTCGAGGAACTGGGCTTCTACTATGTCGGCCCGATCGACGGGCATAACCTCGACCATCTGCTGCCGGTGCTGCGCAATGTGCGCGAGGCCGACGAGCAAGGGCCGATCCTGGTCCACGTCATCACCCAGAAGGGCAAGGGCTACGCGCCGGCCGAGCAATCGGCCGACAAATACCACGGTGTCTCGAAGTTCAACGTCATCACCGGCGAACAGGCCAAGGCCCCGCCCGGGCCGCCGAGCTACACCAAGGTCTTCGCCGACGCGCTGATCGAACAGGCCGAGCGCGACCCGAACATCGTCGCCATCACCGCGGCGATGCCGTCCGGCACGGGACTCGACCGCTTCGCCAAGCGCTTCCCCGACCGGACCTTCGATGTGGGCATCGCCGAGCAGCACGCCGTCACCTTCGCCGCCGGCCTGGCGACGGAAGGGATGAAGCCGTTCTGCGCGATCTATTCCACCTTCCTCCAGCGCGCCTACGACCAGGTGGTGCACGACGTCGCCATCCAGTCGTTGCCGGTGCGCTTCGCGATGGACCGCGCCGGGCTGGTGGGCAATGACGGGGCGACGCACGCGGGCAGTTTCGACATCGCCTATCTCTCCTGCCTGCCGGGCATGGTGGTCATGGCGCCGGCGGACGAGGCGGAGCTGGTTCACGCGGTGGCCACCGCAACCGCGATCGACGACCGGCCGAGCGCATTCCGCTATCCGCGCGGCGAGGGCCTCGGCGTCGCCTTGCCGGAACGCGGCGTGCCCTGGGCCCTCGGCCAGGGGCGGATGCTGCGGGAGGGCAATTCCATCGCGCTGATCTCGCTCGGCACGCGGCTCGCGGACACGATGCGCGCGGCCGACGAACTGGCGGCGCGCGGCCTGCCGGCGACGGTGGTGGATGCGCGCTTCGCCAAGCCGTTGGATACCGCGCTGATCGAGCGGATCGCGCGGCATCACGAGGTGGTCATCACCATCGAGGAAGGCGCCGCCGGCGGGTTCGGCGCGGCGGTGATGCACCACCTGGCCTGGAAGGGCCTGCTGGATGGCGGGCTCAAGCTGCGGCCGATGACCTTGCCCGACCGGTTCATCGACCACGAATCGCAGGGCAAGCAGCTGGCCGCGGCCGGCCTGGGCGTGAAGGATATCGTCGCCGCGGCGCTGGCCGCGCTCGGCGTGCCGGCCCGCGCGAGCCTGGCCGCACCGGCCGAATAGGACGGAACGCCGCGGTTGAAGCGTGCGCACCGGCGGGGCGCGCGCGCCGGCGGGGCGCGCCCCGCGCATCCGGCGTAATCTTTGCCGCTTCTTCACGATCCCTGGCGCAGCTTCCGGGCTAAACCGCGAGCGCCACCGATCGGATGTTTTCGCCCATGCCGGACCAGACCGAGACCGCGCGCGCGTCGGAATTCGCCTGGACTCCCAGCCTGCCCGACGCCCCCACCGACCTCGACCCCGAGGATTGGGACGGTTTCCGCGCCGCCGCCCACCGCGCGCTGGACGGCATCCTCGATCACCTCGAAACCCTCCGCGACCAACCCGTCTGGCAGCCCACCCCCGCCCCGGTCCGCGCCGCCCTGACCGCGCCCCTGCCCGAGGAGGGCGAGGGGATCGACGCGGTGCTGGACCAGTTCGACCGGCTGATCCGCCCCTACGCCACCGGCAATCCCCACCCGCGCTTCATGGGCTGGGTGCATGGCGGCGGCACCGTCGCGGGGCTGGTGGGAGAGATGCTGGCCGCCGGCCTGAATGCCAATCTCGGCGGGCGGGACCACGCGCCCATCCTGGTGGAACGCCAGGTTGTCGCCTGGATGGCCGCGCTGTTCGGGCTGCCCGAGCAGACCGGGGGTCTGCTGGTGACCGGCACCTCCATCGCCAACCTGATCGGCGTGCTGATCGCCCGCCGCGCCGCGCTGGGCGAGGCAGTGCGCCGGCGTGGCCTGGGAACGGCGCGGCTGGTCGCCTATACCTCGGCGGCGGCGCATGGCTGCATTCCGCGCGCGATGGACATGGCGGGGCTGGGGACCGACGCGCTCCGGCTGGTCCCGACCGACTTGGCCGGGCGGATCTCGCTGCCCGCGTTGCGCGCGGCGATCGCGGCGGACCGCGCTTCCGGGGCCGCGCCCTTCCTGCTGGTCGGCACCGCGGGGACCGTGGATATCGGCGCGATCGACGATCTGGCCGGCCTGGCCGCGATCGCGCGGCGGGAACGCCTGTGGCTGCATATCGACGGCGCGTTCGGCGCGCTGGCCGCCTTTGCCCCGTCATTGCGCGGCAAGCTTGAGGGAATCGAGGCGGCCGACAGCCTGGCCTTCGATTTCCATAAATGGGGCCAGGTGCCGTACGATGCCGGCTGCATCCTGGTGCGCGATCCGCGCCATGCCGAGGCCGCCTTCGCCGCCCCGGCCGCCTATCTGCGGCGCGAGGAACGGGGCCTGGCCGGCGGCGCGCCCTGGCCGTGCGACCTCGGCCCCGATCTGTCACGCGGGTTCCGCGCGCTGAAGGTGTGGTTCACCCTGAAGACGTACGGCGCGGCGCAACTCGGCCGGGCGATCGCGCACAGCTGCGCGCTCGCGCAGGAACTGGCGGTGCGGGTCGATGCCGAGCCGGAACTGGACCTTCTGGCGCCCGTGGCGCTGAACATCGTCTGCTTCCGCTATCGTTTCGAGACCGATGCCGATGCGCGCAACGCGGCGCTGGTGGCGGATCTGCAAGAAGAAGGGATCGCCGCGCCCTCCACCACGACCATCGGCGGGGTGCTCGCGATCCGCGCCGCGATCGTGAACCATCGCACGCGCGGCGCGGACATCGCCGCGCTGGTGGACGCGGTGTTGGCGGCCGGGCGGCGCTACAGGGACGCGAGCGTCGTCAGCGCCTGGCCGAGATCGGCGTAGCGCAAGGTCAGCGGCGTGATGCCGAATCGCATCATTTCGGGCGGGCGGAAATCCCCCACCACGCCGCGCGCGGCGAGGCGGCGCATGAGCGTCCCCGCCTCGGGATGGCTCAGGCAGACCTGGCTGGCGCGAAGCGTGGGATCGCGCGGCGAGGCGACCGTCAGGCCCGGCAGCGCGCGATCGGCGAAATCGATGAAGATGCCGCTCATGCGTAGCGATTTTTCCCGCACCGATGCGGGATCGGCGGCGAGCGCGATGTCCACGCCCACCTCCAGCGCCGCCAGTCCCAGGATCGCCGGCGTGCCCACGCCGGCACGCGCGATGCCCGACGCGGGGCGATACTCGGGGGC
>JAKAZN010000257.1 GCA_021815835.1 Pseudomonadota bacterium | reverse complement strand
GAGGTGGCGAAGGGGCTGCGGGCGGGGCTGCGCCGCCGCCACTATGACAGTGTCACCACGAACCCGAGGCCCCGATGCCGCGCAGCAGCCGCCCCATCACCGTCACCCTCGGCGATCTGCAGGACCTGGTGGCCCGGCGGGTGAAATCCGGTGCCTACGCCTCGGCCAGCGAAGTCGTTCGCGCCGGCCTGCGCGCCCTCGATCGTGAGGACGCCGCGGTGACCGGCTGGCTGCGCCGGGCGGTGGATGAAGCCCTGGCCGATCCGAGGCCCGATGTTCCGGCGCGAGAGGTCTTCGTCCGCCTGCGCGCCCATCACGCGGCCCAGGTGGCGAAAGCGGACAGCAAATCCGCCGGGGATGAAGCGGTTTGAGGTCGGCTTCCGCCCGCTCGCGGAGGCCGACCTGCTCGCCCTCTATCGCCGCATCGCCGCGGCGGCGGGCACCGAAATGGCCGGCGCCTATATCGACCGGATCGAGGCCGCGTGCCTGGCACTGGAAACCTTCCCCGCGCGCGGCACGAAGCGCGACGATATCCGTCCCGGCCTGCGAACGATGGGATTCGAACGCCGCGCCACCATCGTCTTCCGCATCCCCCGCCGCGCCGTCCTGATCGTGCGACTCTTCCACGGCGGCCAGGATTTCGCGCGCGCCCTGCGCGGCGAAGCGGAAGCCTGACCCGCCCCCCTCACCCCACCCCGAACCCAGCCCGCAGCACCGCGTACACCACCGCCCCCACCAGAAACCCCACCAGGGTCCCGTTCACCCGCACGAACTGCAAATCCTTCCCCACCCGCAATTCCAGCTTCTCCGTGATCGTCGCCGCGTCCCACCCGCCGACCACGCCGCCGATGAACTCCGCCAGCCGCGTCTGCGCCGCCGGCAGCAGACCCCGCGCGATCCCCTCGCTCGCCGCCTGCACCCGCGCCCGCGCCGCCGGATCGCTTTCCAGCAGCGCGCCCAGATTGGCGAGCGCGGCCTCCACCGCCGCCACCGTCCGCCCGTTCGGCCGCGCCGCGTCCGCCTCCAGCGCCATCCGCAGCCGCGCCCACAGATCCCACACCCAGGCGAGCACCGTCTCATGCGCCACCACCCGGCGGATCGCCGCGCCCACTTCGGCCGCGCGGGCGGGATCGTCCTCCATCCGCGCGATCTCGCGCCGCACCCACTCGTCGAACGCGGCGCGCAGCTCGGACCCGTCCGGGCTGATCTTGTCCAGTTCCGCCGATAACGTCGTCATCACCCGCCGCGCGATGGACGCGCCCAGCGCCCAGCCGACCAGCCGCCCGCCCTGCTCGCGCACCCGCTCGGCGATCGCCGCTTGCAGCGTCTCCTCCTTGCTCGCCAGCAGGTCGCGGATCTGGCCCAACAGGAAGCCGAACACCTCCTGATGCCGCCCGCCCTCCACCAGGCCGCGCAGCGCGCGCGCGACCACCTGGCCGGCGCCGGGGCCGCCGAGCACGCGCGGGATCAGCCGCGCGGCCAGCCGCCGCGCCCGCCCATCCTCGATCGTGGCCAGCACCCGCGGCAGGCTCGCCGCGATCGCCTGCGCGGCGGGCCGGGCGGATTCGGGATCGGCCAGGAACCGGTGCAGGATTCCCGGCAGATCGAGCCGGCGCAGCACGCCCGCCACCTCCGCGCCGGTGAATACGTGGGTGGCGACGAAGCGCCCCAACGCCTGGCCCAGCCGCTCCTTCTGGCGCGGGATGATCGCGGTATGCGGGATTTTCAGGCCGAGCGGATGGCGGAACAACGCCGTCACCGCGAACCAATCGGCAATCCCGCCGATGAATCCCGCCCGCGCGGCGTTATCCAGCAGCCCCGCCACCCAGCCATGGCCCCAGCCGCGCGGCACCGCGAAGCTGGCGACCGTCAGCGCCGCCATCAGCCCGAGCAGCGCGGTCGCGAACGCCTTGTGGCGCGCGAGCGTGCGCCGGAGCACGGCATCGGGATCGGGTGGGGTCATGGCCCTTCATAGAGCGCCCGCCGCCCGGCGGGATAGCAGCCGCGGTCACGGTTGCCCCCTCCGCCGGGCCGTGCCTAGGATACGGATGCGACGGACCGGTATGTCCCGGCCGGCCCGGGCGCCAGACGAGGAAACGTCCATGTCCCAGGCAGAAACCATCGCCCCCGCAAGCGCCCGCCCGCGCGAAGCCGCCGCCCTGTACGCGAAACTGGAAGAGCGGATCATGGCCCGCGACCAGGTCGCCGCGAGCGAAACCTATTACGACCTGGTGCGCGCCGGACGGCCGCTGCCCGAGATCGTCGCCGAGGGCGTGCGCATCCACGCCCCCTACACGCATGTGCCGTATCATCAGCGGATCGATGACGGCTACCCCAATTTCGTCAACAACGATCATTGCCTGCTGTCGGCCCGCGCCACGCTGAACCTGCACCGGATGCTGCCCGGCGAGATGGCGATGCTGCCGATGGCGCAGACGATCTGGTATATCCCGACCGGCCTCGACATCTGGAACCAGAAGATCGGCAAGGCGCCCGGCCATTACATGCGCGGCTTCCGCGGCGGCCCGGTCGCCGATCCGCCGGCCCCGCAAGTGTATTGGACCGACCAGGAGCCGCGGCGCGAGAAGGGGTCCCTGCGCGAACGGCTCGGCCACTGGATGACGCTGGTGGAACGCGGCGAGGTGATCGAGGCGTATCGGATCTTCCTCGGCCTGATGGAGGAAAAATCGCATCGGCGCGAGGTGCTGGCGGAGCTCGTGTTCGCCGGGCTGATCGATGTGCAGGACCGGATGCTGTACAACAAATCCTACACCACCGGGCACAAGGCGTACCGCGCGCGCTCCACCGTGGAGATCGGCAACGCCATCGGCTGGGACCGCGCCCATGACGTGATCTATGCCGGCGCGCTGGACATGGCGGTGGGGCCGCGCTGGTATTCCACCTACGAGCTCGGCTGCAACGCGATCAAGATGTTCATCGACAACGAGGCCCTGCATGCCGTCCCCTATGGCGGGGCGAGCGAGCGGGAAACCGCGATGCTGGGCAACACCGAACCGCTGAACCGGCAGGAAGCGGCGGAGCTGATCGAGTCGCTGCTGCGCGCGCAGGAGCCGGCCTATATCGAGAAGCTGGCCGCGCTGCTGCGCGCCGGCAAGGGGCCGCGCCAGATCCTGGACGTGATGCAGATCGCCGCGGCCGAGCTGGTGCTGGAGACGCGCATCGACACCAATTTCTCGATGCCGCATCATTGCTACGAATACTGCAACACGCTGGGCTGGTTCTACGACAATTTCGACCACGGGCTGCGGCTGAAACTGCTGTTCGTGGCGGGATCGTTCCTGAACCGGGTGGCCTGGCACCAGCAGGGCACCTCCGACTCGCAGCCGCTGACGGCCGCCGCGCCGGCGGGGGCGGACCGGCTGGGCGCGGCGGCGCTGCTCGATCGGGTGGAGAGCGCGATCGTGCGGCTCGACGGCGCGGAGAGCGTGGCCTGGACCCAGGCCTATCTGGAAAATGTCGCGGACCGGGCGCCGCTCGTGCGGCGGATTGCGCTGGCGGCGTGCCGGATCGGCAACGATCCGCACAACCAGGAAATCGCCCAGTGCATGCTGGAGGATTACGGCAAGAACCGCAGTCCGGACCGCGACCGGCTGCTGCTCGCCGCCGCCTGGCACACGGCGATGCACCGCAAATACGGCGACGTGCTGGAAGCCTCGCGCCGGTTCGGCGCGGCGCTCGGCGTGGAAGGCCTGGGATAGAAGGCGCCCCCAACGTCCCCCCTCTCCCGCAAAGCGGGAGAGGGGGGCAAGGGGGTGAGGGCTACGGCAGCAGCACCGTGCTGCCCGTCGTCGCCCGGCTTTCCAGCGCGATATGCGCCTTCGCGGCGTCCCGCAGCGGGAAGGTCTGGTTGACCGCGATCTTCACCGCGCCCTTCGCCACGACATCGAACAGGTCCTGCGCCGTCGCCAGCAGGTCCGCCCGCTTCGCCGTATAGGTGGCAAGCGTCGGGCGGGTCAGGTACAGGCTGCCCTTCGCCGCCAGGAGGCTGATATCCACGGGCGGCACCGGCCCCGACGCACTGCCGTAGCTCGCCATCAGCCCGAGCGGGGCCAGGCAATCCAGGCTGGCCCCGAACGTGTCCTTGCCCACGCTGTCATAGACCACCGGCACCATCGCGCCGCCGGTGATCCGTTTCACTTCGGATACGAGCTTGTCGTAGCCCACCACGGTGTGGGCCGCGCCATGCGCGCGCGCGAGTTCGGCCTTCGCGTCCGACGACACGACGCCGATCACGGTGGCGCCGATATGCTTGGCCCACTGGCACAGGATCAGCCCCACCCCGCCCGCGGCGGCGTG
>JAKAZN010000256.1 GCA_021815835.1 Pseudomonadota bacterium | reverse complement strand
TCCGGAGGGATGGCCGAGCGGCTGAAGGCGGCGGTTTGCTAAACCGTTGTGCGGGGTAAACCCGTACCGGGGGTTCGAATCCCCCTCCCTCCGCCAGATAAGACCCGCAACCGCTTGTAATTGCTCGGGTCATACACGCCGCGCCGGGGCCGGGCTACACTTTGGGCTACACCCTGGACGGGGAAGGTTCGGGACAGCACGCGACGGTATGCGCGCCTGATAGCCCGGACCACCTGCGCGCACTCACCCAGCGCGTCGAGGTTGCGGATCGCGAGGTGCGGATCATGGGATCAAAGGGCGAATTGCTGCGAACCCTGGCCGCCGCCGCAGGCGTAAAATCGGCGGCGCCCGGCGTGCCCAGTTCTGTTCCGAACTGGCGGAGAGGGTGGGATTCGAACCCACGGTACGCGTAAGCGCACAACGGTTTTCGAGACCGTCCCGATCGACCACTCCGGCACCTCTCCCGCGGGCGCCGCTTATAGCTTCCCCGCCCGCCTCGGCGCAATCGGCCCGCTACGCCGCAAATCCCTGCTCGAAGAACCCCTGATACCCGTACAGCCCCACCGATCCCCCGGTATGCAGGAACACCACGCGCTGCCCCGCCCCGATCACCCCCTTGCGAATCAGATCGATCAGCCCGGCCATCCCCTTGCCCGAATACACGGGATCCAGCAGCACCCCCTCCAGCCGCGCGAGCAGGCTCACCGCCTCGCGCATCCCCTCGGTCGGCTGGCCGTAGCCGGGACCGACGTAGTCGCAATTCGCCTCCACCGCCTCCCGCGGGACGCCGCCGCGCATCCCGGCGTATTCGGCCACCTCGTTCGCCAGCCGGTGCACATTGGCCTCCTGCGCGGCCTTGGGCGCGCGCACGCCGATGCCCAGCACGCGCACCCCGGCGTTGATGCCGTGCAGGCCCGCGACCAGGCCCGCCTGAGTGCCGGCGCTGCCGGTGGCGTGCACCAGAAGGTCGATGGTCAGCCCCATCTCGTCGGCCTGCTGCATCAATTCCTGGGCGCAGGACATGTAGCCCAGCGCGCCCACCCGGTTCGACCCGCCGCCCGGGATCACATACGGCTTGGCCCCGGCGGCGCGGAGTTCCTCGCCCTTCGCGATGGCCGCGGCGTTCATGTCTGTCCCGCCCGGACGGTATTCGATCGCGGCCCCCATCAGCCGGTCCAGCAGCACGTTGCCGCTGGTGAGGTAGGCGGGATCGTTGGTCTCCACCCGGTGCTCCAGCAGCACCGCACAGGCCATCCCGAGCTTCGCCGCCACCGCGATCGTCTGGCGCACATGGTTCGACTGCACCGCGCCCTGCGTGACGAGGGTATCGGCGCCTTGCGCGACGGCCTCGCCGGCCAGGAATTCCAGCTTGCGGACCTTGTTGCCCCCGCTCGCGACCACCGTGCAATCGTCGCGCTTGATCCAGATTTCCGGCCCGCCCAGGAAGCGCGACAGATTGGTGAGCTTCTCCAGCGGCGTGGGCGCGGGGAACAGGCGGATTCGGGGGAACCGGGCGAGATGCATGGCGATACTCCGGAAAACTTCGGGATGAGCGCAATTTCATCCACAAGGACGCATCCGGCAAGGCAGGATCGGACGATGACACCACGCCGGGCGACCCCATGTCCGGTTTCCACAGGGAGACCAAGGCTCATGCCGATCATCAGGCGCCAGGGATGGGAAATCCCCGAATCGCGCGTCACGCCGGAGGCAGCGGTGTTGGGCCGCCGTACCCTGCTGGCTGGGCTGGCGGCCGGCCCCGTGCTGGGCGCCGGCTCGCTGCTGGGCGCCGGCGCCGCGCGCGCCGGGATCGCCGCCCCGGCGATGAACCTGCCCCCCGACCCGGCCTATCCCGCCGGCCGCGCGCTGACCACCGAGCATGCCGCCGCGACCTACAACAACTACTACGAGTTCAGCCAGGACAAGGATCTCTGGCGCGCCGCCCAGAAGATGACGATCGCGCCCTGGTCGATCCGCATCGAGGGGATGGTCGCCAAGCCCCGCACCATCGGTTTCGAGGACCTGCTCGCCCAGGTGAAGCTGGAGGAGCGGATCTATCGCCATCGCTGCGTCGAGGCCTGGGCGATGACGGTGCCCTGGACCGGCTTCCCGATGGCCGAGCTGGTGAAGCTCGCCGACCCGCTGCCTTCGGCGAAATACGTCGTGTTCACCACGATCGAGCAGCCGAAATCCATGCCCGGCCTCGATTCGCCGATCTTCCCCTGGCCGTATGTGGAGGGGGTGACGATGGCCGAGGCGACCAATCCGCTGGCGTTCATCTCCGTCGGCATGTTCGGCAAGCCCCTGGCGAAGCAGAGCGGGGCGCCGATTCGCATCACCCTGCCGTGGAAATACGGGTTCAAATCCGGCAAGGCGTTCGTGAAGGTGGCGTTCACCGACCGCCAGCCGAACACGTTCTGGGCGCAGATCGCGCCGAACGAATACGGATTCTGGGCCAATGTGAACCCCGCCGTGCCGCATCCGCGCTGGAGCCAGGCCACCGAGCGGCTGATCGGCACCGACGACCGGGTGCCCACCCAGATCTTCAACGGCTACGGTCCGTTCGTCGCCTCCTTGTATGCCGGGATGAAAGGCGACATGCTGTACCGGTGATCGTCAGCCGCACCTTTGCCGTCCTGGCCGCACTGCTGCTCGTGGGAGCGGTGGCGTTGGCGATGCTTGCCCCGCCCGAGCTACCCTTGGGCCAGGCGCTGTTCCTGCTCGATCACCGGCTGCCGGACGCGTTGCGCGGCGGGATCGAGGGGCATGGCGGGGGCTGGGTGTGGCGCGATCTGGTGCTGCCGGTGCTGCGCCGGCCGGCCTGGCTGGTGCCGGCCTCGATCGGGCTGCTGTGCGCGGGGGCGTCGCTGACCTTTGGCTCGTCGGGCGCCGGGCGTGGGCCGCGCCGGCGGCCGGGATCCCCGCGGCGGTGGTTCTAGGCCGGGTCGGTCGGCCCCTGGTTCGTGCGGGCCATCCCTGAATCGATGCATGCATCACGCCAGAACCCGCCAAAAACGGGACCGGCCGCGACTGCCAGCCTGCCGTGACTATCCGGGTGCGCACGTGCCGCCAACAGCGTCGGGCGCATCGCCTGCGAGACGCCACGCACCATCGCGTTGACGCTCCGCCCTAATGCGAGATGGGAAGGCCCGGCACGGAGGGGGCCGATGGCATCCCCGAAGGAATTTGCGGCATCGTGGGCGCGCTTGGCATGGAGGGGGCCGATGGGGCCGACGCGGACGATGATTGCGACGCCGAGGCCGTGGTCGGCATGGAGGGGGCCGACGGCATCACCGAGGACGCTTGCGGCAGCGAAGGCGCACTCGGCATGGACGGCATGGATGGCATGCCCTGCGCCGATGCTGTCCCGGCGAACACGAACGTAACGGCCCCCAGAGCGAACAGGGCCGGCAGCACCTTTGCGATCATCGCACACACTCCTGGACGGGGAAGTATCCTGCTCCAGGCAGCGCGGTTCGGGCAAGGTTCAAATGGCCCCGCGAGAGAACCGCCGTGCCGGAACCCCGGACCATGCCTCGGCCCGCCGATTCGATAACCCCCCGAATCCACCGGGGCGGCAATCCAATGAAACCACGTCCCGTGTCCTGCCCCTGACATGCACCGCCCTCGCGGCGACTGTCAGGGACCGGGCGATCAGCCGTCGCGATGCCACCAACCGCGCTTCTTCGGCAATTCGGGCGCGTCCGGCGCGCCGATGACGATCGGCACGATCGCGGGGGCCGTCGGCGGCTCCGCGGGCGCGGGTTCGGCGGTCGTAACCGGCTCCGCCGCCGGTGCGGTGGCTTGCGTCTCGATGGGGGCCGCCAAGACGGGCGTCGCAGCGGCAGGCGAGAAGCTGTCAGGCTGCCCGGCCGCGTCCATGGTCTCGGCCGGCGGGACGGGCGCCGGCGGTTCGGCCGGCCGCGTGCGCCGCGGTGCCTCCAACTCCGCCGAGGCGCGTTGCTCCGCCTGTTCCATCACGTCGAAGATATCGAACACCTGGCCGCCGAACGGATCGGCCGGGGTGGGGCCGATATAGACGGTCGGCAGCTCGGGCTGCTCGGCGCCCGGGGCGGCGACCTGAGGCAGCGGCTCGTCGTCGCGCCGGCGCCGCCGTCCGCCGCGCCGGTTGCGCCGGCGGGCGCGGGCCTCGGCATCCTCGGCCGGACCCGGTTCGGCATGTTCCGGCACGCCCTCGATATGCGTCTCCGCCTCGCTCGCGGCGAGCGCCGGCATGGGCGATTTAGTCTCACCGGCGCCGAAGCCCTCAGCGTCCCCGGTCTCGGCCGGAGCCGCATCGCCGGCCTCGCCCGCCCCATCG
>JAKAZN010000255.1 GCA_021815835.1 Pseudomonadota bacterium | reverse complement strand
GCGGTTCTGCAACGATCTGCGGGCGACGCCGCCCGTGGATCCGGCCCAGCCGGTGATGGTGGCGGGCGACCCGCAGCGGGCGAACGCGGCGAAGCGGATGGCGGAGGGGATTCCCGTGGGTCCCGGCCTGCTCGGCCAGGTGCGCCAGCTTGCCCAGGCGGCCGGGGCGGCGTGGCTTCTGGACTGACCGCGCCAGGATTTCGCCCCCTTCCGCGGCCCGGCGACCGTCTTCTCCCGCGCCCCGGTGCCGGGGGAGCAATTTCTGGCCTTCCGGGGGTTGCCGAACCGGGCCGCGGGCCGCACAAACGCGGCGCGACGACAAGGGTGGAAGCAGCATGGACGGCGGCACGGCGGGACGGACCACCGGCATCGCCAACCCGGTGGAGCGGATCAATCTCTCTCCGCCGGTCGGCGATGCCGTCAAATACACCACCTGTTACATGTGCGCCTGCCGGTGCGGCATCCGCGTCCATCTCCAGGATGGCCGCATCCGTTACATCGAGGGCAATCCCGACCACCCGGTCAATCGCGGCGTGATCTGCGCCAAGGGCTCGGCCGGGATCATGCAGCACACCTCGCCGGCGCGGCTGACCAAGCCGCTGCTGCGGGCCGGCCCGCGCGGCTCCGGCGACTTCAAGGAAATCGAGTGGGAGGAGGCGCTGGATATCGCCTCCGGCTGGCTGGGGGCCATCCGCGCCTCCGATCCGAAGAAACTCGCCTTCTTCACCGGGCGCGACCAGAGCCAGTCCTTCACCGGATGGTGGGCGAAGCAGTTCGGCACGCCCAATTTCGCCGCCCATGGCGGGTTCTGCTCGGTCAACATGGCCGCCGCGGGGCTCTATTCGATCGGCGGCAGCTTCTGGGAATTCGGCGAGCCGGACTGGGAGCGGACGAAATACTTCCTGATGTTCGGCGTCGCCGAGGACCACGATTCCAACCCTATCAAGCGTGGCCTCGCGGGCCTGAAGGCGCGGGGCGCCAAATTCATCTCGGTCAATCCGGTGCAGACGGGATATTCCGCCATCGCCGACGAGTTCCTGGCGATCCGCCCGGGCACGGACGGGCTGTTCGTGCTGGCGCTGGTGCATGAGATGTTGCGCGCCGATCGGATCGATCTCGATTTCCTGGTCCGCTACACCAACGCCGCCTGGCTGGTGATCGATGCGCCCGGGACCGCCGGGCACGGCCTGTTCGCGCGCGACGGGGAAGGCCGCCCGCTGGCGTGGGACCGCGCCCGGGATGCGGCGATCGACGCCGCCACGCCCGGGATGGCGCCGCGCGTCGTCGGCGCTTGCACGCTCCCCGATGGTCGGGCCGCATATCCGGTGTTTCATTTGCTAGCGGAACGTTATCTGGACGGCGCCTATGCGCCGGATGCAGTCGCCGAGCGCTGCGGTATCCCGGCCGAGACGATCCGTCGGATCGCGCGGGAAATGGCGGATGTCGCATTCAACCAGGAAATCGTGCTCGATCAGCCCTGGACCGACACCTCCGGCCGCCGCCACGAGACGATGCGGGGCCGGCCCGTCGCGATGCACGCGATGCGCGGGATCTCGGCGCATTCCAACGGCTTCCATACCTGCCGCGCGATCCATCTGTTGCAGATGCTGCTGGGCGCGATCGATACGCCCGGCTCATGGCGCTACAAATCCCCGTTCCCGCGCCCGATCCCGCCGGGCGCCGCCCCGGTCGGCAAGGGCGCCAAGCCGAACACGATGCTGCCGGGCATGGCGCTCGGCTTTCCGCGCGGGCCGGAAGACCTGCTGATCGAGGATGACGGCGGCGCCGTGCGCATCGACAAGGCGTTTACCTGGGACGCGCCGATGGCGCTGCACGGGATGATGCACACCGTCATCGCCAACGCCCATGCCGGCGATCCCTACAAGATCGACACCTTGTTCATGTACATGGCCAACATGGCGTGGAACTCGGCGATGAATCCCGCCGATACCGTGCGGATGTTGACCGACAAGGATCCCGCCACCGGCGAATACGTCATCCCGCACGTGATCTATTCCGATGCCTATGCGTCGGAGATGGTAGCCCACGCCGATCTGGTCCTGCCCGATACCACCTATCTGGAACGCTGGGATTGCGTGTCGCTGCTCGATCGCCCGATCGGCAGTCCGGAGGGGCCGGCGGATTCCATTCGCCAGCCGATCCTGCCGCCGGATCGCGACGTGCGCCCGTTCCAGGACGTGCTGATCGACCTCGGCGCGCGGCTGAAACTGCCGGGCTTCGTCACCGAAGCCGGCGCGCCGACCTATCGCGACTACGCCGACTACATCGTCAATCACCAGCGCAGCCCCGGCGTGGGGCCGCTCGCGGGTTTTCGCGGCGCGGACGGGACCGCATCGGGGGTCGGCGCGCCCAATCCGGACCAACTCCACCGCTACGTCGCCAACGGCGCGTTCTGGGCGCATCACCATCCGCCCGAGGCGCTCTATTACAAGCACGCCAACGCCGCCTATCTGGCGGAGGCGAAATCGCTCGGCCTGATCGGCTCCACCGCGCAGATCGTCTTGCAGCTCTACAGCGAGCCGCTGCAGAAATTCCGCCTCGCCGCGGAGGGCCACGGTGCCGTCCAGCCGCCCGAGTCCCATCGCGCGCGCATCCACCACGCCTTCGATCCGCTGCCGATCTGGTATCCGCCGTTCGAGCAGACCAGCGGATCGGACTCCGCCTATCCGCTGCGCGCGATCACGCAGCGGCCGATGGCGATGTACCATTCCTGGCACTCGCAGAATGCCTGGCTGCGCCAGATCCACGGCGCCAATCGGCTCTATATGCATCGCGGGACCGCGACCGCGCTCGGCATCGCCGATGACGACTGGGTCTGGGTCATCAGCCGCGCCGGACGGGTGAAGGGGCAGGTGCGGCTGATGGAGGGGGTCAATCCCGACACGGTCTGGACCTGGAACGCCATCGGCAAGCGTGCCGGCGCCTGGGCGCTGTCGGCGGACGCGCCGGAAGCGACCCGCGGCTTCCTGCTCAATCAGGTCATCACCGAATTCCTGCCCGAACAGGGCGGCGTCCGTCACGCCAACGCCGATCCCATCACCGGCCAGGCGGCGTGGTACGATCTGCGCGTGCGGGTGGAGAAAGCCGAGGCGCCGGCGGAAACGTCTCCTCGGCCCGCGCAGCTCGCGGCACCGCCGGGCCAGCGCGCCGCACCCACCATCCTGCGCTACGACACGTCCCTTCCGCCCGCAGCCGAGTGATCCCACCATGACCGCCATCCCGCAACCGGGCGCGAAGCAGCTCGGCCTTGTCATCGATCTCGATACCTGCGTGGGCTGCCATGCCTGCGCGGTGAGCTGCAAGGAATGGAACACGTCGGGCCAAACGGGGCCGCTCACGGATTTCCATCCGTACCATGCCGGCCAGGACGGGGTGTGGCTGAACCGGGTCCATGCCTACGAGGCGGGAACCGGGACGGAAAGCCGGACGGTGCATTTCCCCCGCTCCTGCCTGCATTGCGCCGAACCCGCCTGCGTCACGGTCTGCCCGACCGGTGCGTCCTACAAGCGCGCGGAAGACGGCATCGTGCTGGTGAACGCCGAGATCTGCATCGGCTGCAAGCTCTGTTCCTGGGCCTGCCCGTACGGCGCGCGCGAATTCGACGAGGACCAGGGCGTGATGCGCAAATGCACGCTCTGCGTCGATCGCATCTACAACGAGAATATCGTGGAAGCGGAACGTGTCCCGGCCTGCGTGCGGGCCTGCCCCGCCGGGGCGCGGCATTTCGGCGATCTGGGCGACGCGGCCAGCCCGGTCTCGCAATTGGTGGCCGAGCGCGGCGGCCTCGATCTGATGCCGGAGCTCGGCTACCGACCCACCAACAAATACCTGCCGCCGCGCCGCCGGCCGGCCCCCGCCGCCGCGCCGCCCGTGGAGCCGATGCCCACGGGAAGCGCGAATGCGCTGCTGCGCTGGATCGACCGGGCGCTCAGCCGATGAACCCGGCGTTCTCGGTGGTCTTTCTCACCACCGCTTCCGGGGCCGGGTATGGAATGCTCGCATGGCTCGGGGTGCTGAACGCGCTGGGCGCGCTGCCGCGGTCGGCCTGGTTCGGGCTGCCGGCGATCGCGGTCGCGTTGGTGCTGACCCTGGCCGGGCTGCTCGCCTCGACCCTTCATCTCGGCCGTCCCGAGCGCGCCTGGCGGGCGCTGTCGCAATGGCGGACCTCGTGGCTGTCGCGGGAGGGGGTCATGGCGATCGTCACCTTCATCCCCGTGCTCGGCTTCGCGCTGGCCTGGTTCGCCGCCGGGGCCGGAGCGCCCATCACGATCGCGCTGGGGCTGGCTGCTTCGGCCTGCGCGGCGCT
>JAKAZN010000254.1 GCA_021815835.1 Pseudomonadota bacterium | reverse complement strand
GACGGGATTTGCCGGGGAGGGGATCATCGACAGTGCTCATCGAGGCGGCTCCGAATCGGGGAAAGCCGCATCGAATCAACCAAACGATCGCCTGTCACCCGCTGTCACATGAGTTCGGCGCCCTGGGTAGGCAACCGGTTGAATGGCGTGCTGATCAAACGCCGTCGTAAGTGCGGGTCCGACTTTGGACGCGGCCGATTCCTTGAACTCCTCCTTCGCTCGGTCCGCTGACAGATTCAGGAACGAGGTGATCCGCTCCCTCATCGCCTCCCGCGTCAGCGCATAGGCGAAATCGTCCCGATAGGTGACGATCCCGTTGGAGCGGAAGGTCAGCATCTCGTCCAGCGCCGGCCAATCCCGTCCGGCAAACCCGGCCGGTTTCAACCGGTCCATCCCGGTCCCCGGCAACGGCGCGAAGCAAAGCCGGGCCGGATCGGCGGCGGCTTCGCGCAGCAGGCCGAGTTTCTCACCCCGGCGGAACGCGCCATGGCCCCAGGCATCGGCATAGCGCACGGCGGCTTCCGCATCGTCAACCTTGCGTCCGTCCGCCCAGGCGGTCAGCACGCAGACGCCGGTTTCGATATGGAAGACGTTCTCGTCCGCCTCCGCCCCGGCCGGCAGGGCACCGCGATTGTCGCCGCGCAGATCGAGGATCTCGATCCGGTCGAACCGCGCCCGCAGCATCTTCCGCAGGCCGCCGAAGGCACGCCCGGCCAGGAAGCCGCGGTTGGTGATGAAGGACACCACGCCGCGCCGTTCGGCGCCGGGTGCCTCGAACAGCCGCCACAGCGCCCAGCGCCAGAACGCGACATAGAGATCCGGGAACGGATTGAGCGAGCGCCCGAAACCGGCCTCGCGCACGGGTTGTTTCAGATCTTCCCACAGCCCGTTCATCCATCGCCCGACCAGGGTTTCGATCTCCCCCCGTTTCAGCCGACGATAGGGCGGGTTGCCCAGGATCGCCAGGATCGGCCGACCGGATTTCACCGCGTCCGCCGCCGCACGCTCCTCCACCATCGGCGTGCCGAGGAAATTGAGCGGGTTCGGCACGTTCACCGTATCCGCCGAGGCGCAAAGCGTACACGCAAGACAGATCGGCAGGCGTTCCAGCGGCACCACATGATGCGTGCCGATCTCGCGCAGCATCCGGTAATGGGCGATGGTGTAGGGGCCGACCAACAGCTCGAAGGCCTGCATGCGCTGCGACAGGTTCAGCACCTCGGCGGCGACCATCGTGCCGTCGCCGAACCGCTCGCGGGCGCGCTCGGCCGCGAGCGCAATGGCGGTGATCGGGAAGGTGCCCGTGCCGCAGGCCGGATCGAGCAGTCGCACCGTGGGGTCGAGCAGCCCTTCGGTGCCAAGCCCGTCGCGCAGCGCGCGGTCGGTGGCCGCGACGATGAAGCGCACGACATCGGGCGGGGTGTAGAATACGCCGTATTTCAGCCGCGCCTTCTCGTCGAACGCAGCCAGGAAATGCTCGTAGAAATAGAGGATCGGGTCCTCGCCGCCGCTTCTTGCCAGCAATTCGGGCGCGAAGCTGTTCACCGTGTCGCAGATCACGTCGAACCCCACGCCCAGCACGTCCAGCACCTGCGGGAGGGTCAGCGCCTGGAGCGTCGCGCGCAGGAGCGGGTAGGTCCCTTGCGGCAACAGATCGAACGCATTGCGATCGACGTTGCCCGGGCCGGCCTCGCGCGCGAGCAGCAGGCCGAAAGACAACGTCTGCGCGAAGGCGTTGGCGAACAGGTCGTCCTGGTCCTCGGTCTCGTAGCCGCCGGCGGCAGGGTGGGCGAACAGGGTTTCCCGGAACACCGCGCGCACCGCGTCCAGCGCCGGCGGGGCGCCAGCGGTGCATTGATCGGTAACGATCCGGCGCAACAATCGCGCCGCCCGCGCCAGAACCTGGGCGAAATCCCGTGCCGTGCGAACCGGCACGGGCTGCGCGAGCGCGAGGGTCTCCAACACGTCAAGCAGCGCCGCCGGGTCATGGCGCCGGATCAGTCGCTCCGCCGCCGCGTCCGCGGTGTCCGGATCTATCGCGCTCGCCGGCAGCACCGTGGCTTCCGTTTGCCGGTCACCGCGACGATAGAGGTGGATCGTGTGGAAATTGCAGAAACCCCAGAGCGGCAGCTCCTGGAAGCGCTGGAACTGCGCCTTGTCGTGACCTTGCAGCCGCTTCGGGTCGAGCGGATTGCCGGGCACCTTGAGCTCGATAAAGGAACGCGCCGGCTGGGCGATTGGCGCGAAGGCGAGGTCGGGCCGTCCGATCCCCGCGCGCCGGTATTCCGGCAACACGCGCGGCGGCAGCTTCATCCGCTCGGCAAGCAGCGCCTCCACCAACGCCTGGAAGCGCGGCGCCAGCAGCAGTTCCAGCGCGGTGCCATCGGCGCCGATCGCGGGATTGGCGCGTCGGTCACGCCGCACCTCGCGGGCGAAATGGAGCAGCGCCTCGGTCGCGTCCACCCAGCCTCCGGCCCTACCGCCCCAGCGCCTGCACGATCTCCTCGGTCATCTTCTTCGCGTCCCCGAACAGCATCATCGTGTTCGGCCGGAAGAACAGCTCGTTCTCCACCCCCGCATAGCCCGACGCCATGGAGCGCTTGATGAACAGCACCGTGCCCGCCTTCTCCACCTCCAGGATCGGCATCCCGTAGATCGGCGAGGCCTTGTCGGTCTTCGCCGCCGGGTTGGTCACGTCGTTCGCGCCGATCACATAGGCGACATCGGCGGTCGAGAACTCGTTGTTGATCTGCTCGAGCTCGAAGACTTCGTCGTACGGCACGTTCGCCTCGGCCAGCAGCACGTTCATATGTCCGGGCATCCGCCCGGCCACCGGGTGGATGGCGTATTTCACCTCCACCCCTTCCTTCTTCAGCGTATCGGCCATCTCGCGCAGCGCGTGCTGTGCCTGCGCCACCGCCATGCCGTAGCCGGGGACGATGATGACCTTCGACGCATTCTTCAGGATGAACGCGGCATCGTCGGCGTTGCCGCTTTTGACGGTGCGGTCTACCACCGCCCCGCCTGGGCCGGCTGCCGCGGTCTCACCGCCGAACCCGCCCAGCAGCACGTTGAAGATGCTGCGGTTCATGCCCTTGCACATGACGTAGGACAGGATCGCGCCGGATGCCCCCACCAGCGCCCCGGTCACGATCAGCGCCAGATTCTGGATGGTGAACCCGATCCCGCACGCCGCCCAGCCCGAATAGCTGTTCAGCATCGAGATCACGACCGGCATATCCGCCCCGCCGATCGGGATGATGATCAGGAACCCGAGACCGAAGGCCAGGAACGCCAGCAGCCAGAACAGCACCTGGTTGCCGCCGCTGGCGACGAAGGCGATGATCAGCAGCACCGCCAGGATGCCCAGGCCCAGGTTCAACTTGTGCTGCATCGGGAACACGATCGGTGCCCCCTTCATGATCCCCTGCAGCTTGGCGAAGGCGATCACCGCCCCGGTGAAGGTGATGGCGCCGATGGTGACGCCCAGCGACATCTCGATCAGGCTCTCGGTATGGATCGCGCCCGGCACGCCGATGCCGAACGCCTCCGGCCCGTTCAGCGCCGCCGCGGCCACGAACACCGCCGCCAGCCCCACCAGCGAATGGAACGCCGCCACCAGCTGCGGCAGCGCGGTCATCTGGATGCGCCGCGAGACGATCACCCCGATCGCCCCGCCGATGATGATCGCCAGCAGGATCAGCCCGTAACCGGCACCGTCGATCCGATAGCCGATCAGGGTGGCGAGCACCGCGATCGCCATGCCCGCCATGCCGAACTGGTTGCCGCGGCGCGAGGTGGCGGGGCTGGACAGGCCGCGCAGCGACAGGATGAACAGGACCGCCGCGACCAGATAGAAGAAATCGGTGACATTCTGCGACATCGCTGCGCCCTAGCCTTGCTTGCGGCGGAACATCGCCAGCATCCGGTGGGTGATGAAGAAGCCGCCGAAGATGTTCACCGAGGCCAGCAGCACGGCGATGAAGCCGAAGCCGCGCGACCAGCCGGTGATGCCGATCCCCGCGGCCAGGATCGCCCCCACCACGATCACCGAGCTGATCGCGTTGGTCACCGCCAGCAGCGGCGAGTGCAGCGCCGGGGTCACATTCCAGACCACGTAATAGCCGACGAAGCAGGCCATCACGAAAATCGCGAACAGGAAGATGAAGGGCGCGCCGGCGGCGGCCGGATGCGCCACGGTCTGGCCGGCCCATGCGGCGGCGTGGGCGGCGAGCAGCTGCGCCTGCGCGGCGAGTTTCGCCGCCTCGGCCGCGAGTTGCGCTTGGGTCATCACTCTCTCCCGTGGCTCAGGCGGCTTCAGGGGCGGCGGGCTGGAAGCGCGGATGCA
>JAKAZN010000253.1 GCA_021815835.1 Pseudomonadota bacterium | reverse complement strand
CTTCTTCACCCGCCAGGGGGGCGTCTCGGAAGGCCCCTATGCCGCGCTCAATTGCAGCGTCTCCGGCCAGGACCGGCCCGAGCACGTGACGGAGAACCGCGCCCGCGCCGCCGCCGCGCTGGGCCTGCCGCCGGGCGCCCTGCTCGGCCTCACCCAGGTCCACGGCATCGCGGTGGTGCGCGTCACCGACCCCTGGCCCACCGGCGCCGGGCCGCGCGCGGATGCGATGGTCACGGACCGCCCGGGAATTGGCCTCGGCATCGTCACCGCCGATTGTGCGCCGGTGCTGCTCGCGGACGCCGAGGCCGGGATCGTCGGCGCCGCCCATGCCGGCTGGCGCGGCGCGGTGGCGGGGATCATCGAGGCGACGGTTGCCGCCATGACCGCGCTCGGCGCCGCGCCGCGGCGGATCGCCGCCGCGATTGGCCCGTGTATCGCCCAGCCCTCCTACGAGGTCGGTCCCGATCTGCGCGATGCGGTGCTGGCCGCGAATGACGCCGGCGCCGCGTTCCTGGCGCCGGGCCAGCGCGCGGACCGGTGGCAGTTCGATCTGCCGGGCTATTGCCTGGCGCGGCTGCTTGCGGCGGGGGTGGGTAGCGCGGCGGCGCTTGGGGTGGATACGCTGGCGGACGAGGCGCGATTTTTCAGCCATCGGCGCCGCACCCGCGCCGGCGGCGGACCGATCGGGCACCAGATTTCCATCGTGCGGCTGGGCGCGCGCTGATCCGTCAGAAGAAGCGCTCGAACCAGGCCAGCACTTCGGCCGGGGCTTCCTCCGGCAGATAGTGCCCGGCATCGACCGGGCCGCCGGTCACGGCGTCCGCGCAGGAGTCCCGCCAGATCGCCGGCGCGTCGTACCAGGCGCCGATCTTGCCCCGCGCGCCCCACAGCGTCAGCAACGGGCAGGCAATCTTGTGCCCCGCCGCGCGGCTTTCGCGGTCATGGACCAGATCGATCATCGCCGCCGCCTGGCGATGCGCTATCGAGAAAGAATCGAAAAGAGACACGTCGCGATGGCGGCAAGGCCGGCGGCATACAAGCCATTGCCGCGCAAACACAGCCGATCGGCCGGCACGCCGAAGCTCAATATCGTCGTTATCGTAAGGATCGAGGCCGGCGAGACAACCATCGACAACCCGACGGCTACGATCCAAGCCTGGAACACATCAGGTTCCGGCATGCCGAGCATGGAAGGCGTCAGCACCGGCGCAAGGACGGCGAAGAGTGCCATTGGATGAATGCCGATGGTGGTAACGAGAGGGACGCCCACCATCATGACAAGGAGCCCAGGATATCCGCGTGGCACGAACGCGAAGGCGGCGCGCGCGGACGCGGCGATGACGGGGTCCCGCATGAGGCCCAGGACGAGGCCGCAGGCCAGGAAAAGCGCGGTCTCGGCGCTGGCCTGCGCCCATGCCGCGCCGAGCTGGACGTTGGCTCTCAGGAGCACCTGACGCGCATCACCGCGCTTCTTCCTCGTGGCGCCGGTCAGCAACGACACCGCGACGAAGACAGCGGCTGTCGCGATGGCGAGAGTCATAGACAAGTTGAGGGTAAGGTGCAGAAAGACCGCCGCTGCCGGGACGGCCACGATCGCGAGAATGGCACGGGTCAGTTCCTCGGATGATGCCGGCTCGGCGGAGATCCTCAGACGCCGGGCCGCGATGGAGCCCATGACAATGCCGGCGAGCGCGATCGGCAGTGCGATCGGCAAGGCGTTGCCCCAGCCGACCTGCGGGTATGCTGCCATCACCGCGGCGACCGAGGCGGTGGACGGGCCGAGGGTCATGGAGAGAGCGAGGCCGCGCATGGCAGCTCGTGCGGCGGTCGCATCGTCGTCCGTTCGTCCTCGAAGTGACCCCCCGAATACGCCGACCGCGCCGAAGGAGAGGCCAAGTCCGGAAATCATCACACCAAGAAGAATTGCGCAGCCACGGAGCGATCTTGGTGCTCGCGCGGCGATTGCGGCGACGGCGTGGTCGAGCCCGAGTTCCGCAAGGGCCGGGCGGATCAGCGAGACGCAAAGCACGAGGACGATAACGACCGCCATCCGTGACGCCGCGACCAAGATGCGAACCAGGTCGCTGCCAACGGCAAGCGCGCTGAGCATCGCGCCGATCGCCAGGAGAATTGCCATCTTGCCGTTGCGGCGTCTGATCCAGTTCCTCCACGTTGGCACGAGACCAAGGGTCAAAGCCGTTGCCAGCACGCAGTAGGCGGTTGCTGACCTTTGCACTTCTGCGAGGAGGGCCACGCCGAGGAGGCCAATCAGCATCACGAGCTGGACAGGAAATCCCTGTAGTGTTGAACGCGCGATGCTGGCCGGGAAGTCCGCGGGCCCTCCGACAGCCTCGGCAGCGGTCGCGATGAGAGCGGGATGCTCTGCCGCCGTGTTGGAGCTAGGAGGCAAGTTGCAGCGCTTCGGTGTGCTTGCGTTCTCGCATCCGGACCCGGATCAGGTGCCGGAGCGGATCCTGAAAATCAGTCCGGCCATGCAGGAGCCGGGTGTTGTCGTAAACGACCATCTCGCCGTCGGCCATCAGGAACTCGGTGCGCGACGCATGGGCCTCGACGGCGTCACGGAAGAGAGAATAGTAGAATCGGTGCTCCTTGGTTGCCAGATCAGGACGAAGGTCGAAGCCTCGTTCGATACAATCAGGACGGAAACGAATCATTGGCTCCTCGGCGAGGATTTTGGCGGTGATGAAGCGTTGGCCGGTGAAGAATGCGTCGGGTACCCGAAAGGCGTAATCGTTTTCCCGCAGGAATCGGATGCAGTCCGCCCCGTGCGAGGCTTTTGCGAAGTCCCTGAGAAAACGCGGTCCGTTGACAACCACCGTCTGACCTCCGCCGCAGCGAGACTGACGGACCACGTAAAGCGCATTGTAACGCTCCGGGTGGCGCGAGAAGGCCGAGTCGGTGTGAAGCGGCGCCTCGCCGAGACTTTCAGAAAACGTTGCCTGATTTCCAGCGGCGACGGGCCGGCATTGTACCGGCCACATGACGCGCTTGTCCGCGCAGTGATCGGTCGGTTCACCGATAGCCGAAGTCAGGGCTAGGACCAGCGCATCTCGTACCGCGTCGCCATTTACCGCCGCGCTGCGTTCGAATCCAAGTCCCTTGACGAGGACGGCGCCGGCGCTCGTGGCGACGATGCCGCGGATGGCTTCGGCGAGTTCAAGGAGTTGGGGCGCGGCGTGCCGAACCACGTTAGCCAGAGCAGCCTGTCCGTCTGCGCTTTCGAGCGGAAGACGGGGTCCGAGACCTGGAGCCTCTGTTTCGCGCGGCCCCTGGCAGGTGTGGACAAATTCGACGAAGCCGCTCGATGGACTGAAGCCGATCGTCGTCAAAATGGGTAGAAGGTTCATCGCGGTCCATCCTCCCATGCAAGCTCGGCGTTGGTCGATAGGGATGAAACGACGCCCGTCGAGGTCGATGAATCACGAAATATGGAAGCCAGGGTGACCGAGTCGACCCCACAAGAACAGGTCACGCCCGCGCCCATTGGGTAGTAGAGAATATGACATAAGGTCAAGCACGCGGAACGCGTTTGGCGGGAGCTGCGCTATTGTTGGCGGAATTTGATCGCATTATACTCCATGCGTGGCGCAACCACCGGTTGGCGATGGGGGCGGGACAGAGCATGACCAGGCGCTTCGGTACGCTGTGCCTCCCCGGTAGTCGCCCCGCGTCGCAATGCCGATCTATCCGGGCGTGACGCCGCTCGATGTCGCCGGGTCGCTGGAAGCGTTCAGCTTCGCCAACTCCCTATGCAATGAGAAGATTTATGATGTCATCCCCGAGGGCCCCACCGCCGGGCCAGTGACGACCAGGGCCGGTATCGGCTTCCTCCCCAGTTGCGCGAAGACCGAACTGGCGTTGCCGGTCGAGAAGCGGATGGTGGCGGGCGGCGGTAAACCGCGCACCTGGACTACCCAGGAGATGACCGGCTGGCTTCGCGCCGCGGCAACGCAGGCCGGCCGTTTCGGCTCGATCTGCACCGGCGCCTTCCTGCTCGGCGCCGCCGGCCTGCTCGACGGCCGTCGGGTGGCGACACATTGGGCGTCCTGCGCAGACCTCGCCCGGTTCCATCCTACCGCCTCGGTCGAGGTCGATCCGATCGCCCTCCGCGTACGCCGCTTCTTCGGTTCCTCCGGGATCACGGCGGGAACGACCGCGCGTTGTCGCCGATCGAGGAAGATCATGGGCGGGATTTCGCACCGAACATCGCACGGTATTTGGTGTTGTGCCTCAAGCGGACAGGCACAGTCTTCAGTTCGGATGCGGGCATCGCTCCCGGTACGTGGCGGTTCTCTGGCGGAGCGGCGGACTGCCGGTGGCGCCGGCACAATCGTCCGCGC
>JAKAZN010000252.1 GCA_021815835.1 Pseudomonadota bacterium | reverse complement strand
GCCCGCCCACCAGGCCCGAGGCGCCGCCCACCGCGTTCGGCACGTATTTCGGCACCATCTTGAACACCGCGGCATTGCCGAACCCCATGCCGAGCGCGATCAGCATCTCGCCCGCCAGGTTGATGTCGAAACTGGTCACCGCGGTCAGCGCGGCGGCACCCAGCACCACCAGGATGAAGCCGAACACCGCGAAGCGCTCGCCGCCGAAGCGTTCGGACAACGACCCGCCCAGCACACGGGCCAGGGCCGCCAGCACGGAGAAGCCGATCCCGCCCAGCGCACCGGCTGCCTTCGGGCTGAACCCGTGCAGGTTCACCCAGTAGATCGGGAACCAGGCGGTGAGCGCGAGGAAGCCGCCGAAGGAGACGAAATACAGGAACACGAGGCCCCAGGTGGGCGGCTCGTCGGCCGCGGCGATCAGCGCGCCCCAGACCGAGCCCTTGGGCATCAGCTCCTCCCCCGCCTCGGCGGCGAGCACCTGCGCCCGCTCCACGCTTTCACCGCGCGCACGGAGCTGGAAATACGGCGCATCGAGCGCCAGCCAGCCGTAAATCCCCGCGCCGATCAGCAGGAACGCGAGCCAGGCCAGGTAGGACCCCGCCAGCCCCAGCGCGGCGATCGCGAAGGGCAGCGCCAGGGTGAACAGACCCGGCGCCAGATTGCCGATGCCGCCATAGATGCCGAGCGCGGTGCCCTGGCGGTTGCGGGGAAACCAATACGACACCTGCGGGACGCCGACCGAGAAACTGGCCACCCCGCAGCCGCTCATGAAGCCGAACAGGATCACCAGCGGATAGATCGCCGGGCCTGCGTTGGGTACGGTGACCAGAATGAACACCAGCCCCCACATGCCCACGATCGACATGCCGAACAGGGTGAGCATCGGCAGCCGGCCCCCGGATTTATCGACCCAGGCACCGAAGGGAATGCGCAGCAAGGACCCGGTGAGTTGCGGTGCCGCCACCAGCAGCCCGACCAGCGCCGGGGAAAGATGCATCGACAGCTGGAACGTGTGCGCCGCCGGTCCATACAGCGCCACCGCGGCGAAGCCGATGAAGAAACCCCAGGTGCCCATCGCCAGACCCTGGCGGGGCGAGCCGCGCAGCCCGAGGCGGGCGGCGGCATCCGGTTTCATGGCAATGTTCTGGTCCATCGCGGTCCCCTGGCTGGCTCCGCCTCGCGCGGCGGCGTGCGTCCGGAATGGGAGAAACGACGGATCGGCGAATGGGTCGTTGATCCAGATCAAATCGCAAGCACAGATGTGGAGTTTCCTTTTGGAAATTTCATGCTCCGGAGCGAGCAGCCTAAGTATCTCCTCTGGCTATGCTTGCCGGAAGCGCGGTCCCGGCAATGAGTGGAGCGGACTCTATTGGCGCGGCACTTGCCGGCATGCCGATGCTGCGCGGCTTGCCCGATGAGGTTCTGGCCGCGCTCGCCGCCATCGCCGAACCGCTGGCGGTGGAGGAAGGCACCGTGCTGTGTCGCGAAGGCGACCCGCCCGCCGCGCTGCATCTGCTGCTGGCCGGCCAGGTGACGCTGTCGGGCCGCGCCGCCGACGGCTCGGCCGCAGTGGTGGAGGTGGTGCGCCCGGGCGGACGATTCATCCTGGCCGCGGTGCTGACCGGGCGAGCCTATCTGATGACCGCGCTTGCGGTGACGCCGGCGCGGCTGCTGCGCCTGCCGGCAGCGGAACTATGCGAGTTGGCCGCCACGCGCCCGGCGCTGGGCATGGCGCTGGCGCGCGCGGTCGCGGGAGATTTCCGGGCGATGGTGCTGCAGGTGCGCGATCTGAAGCTGCGTTCGCTGCCGCAGCGGCTGGCCTATTATCTGCTGCAGCTCACGCCCGCGGAGACGACGCCACCGGTGGCGCGACGCCTGCCCTTCGACAAGGCGCTGCTGGCCGCGCGGCTCGGCTGCCGGCCGGCCAATCTGTCGCGCGCCTTCGCTGCGTTGCGCGCGCTGGGGGTGGAGACGCATGGGGCGCGCGTCGTGCTGCACGATCCGGCGCGGCTGCGGGACTTCGCGGCGCCCGATCTGGCGACGGACGCTGACGCGGTCGGGGCGCCGGGTGATCGGTGATCATGATCTCCCGCGGTCCGGCGGGGACCACACCGCAGCGCATTGGTCCGCCGCGTCGGCGCCGAGCTCGCCGCCGAGTAACCAGCCGACGCTGGCGGCGGCGAGCGGCTTGCCGGCGCCGTACATGGCGAATTGCCCGGCGCGCCGCTGAGTCCGTGCTCGGTGAGCTCGCCATGCGTAGTCTTGACGATGTCGCGCCGTTCACCGAGATCGCGCAACGTGTGTTCCATTCCCGGATCTCGGCACCAGAGCGTGGTGGCAATCGCGTCGACCGGACCGCACCGGCCGGGCGTTGCGGCCGAACAACGCGGTGCTGCCGATCGGCATCGGAGTGTCTGCCGGTCGTCGGAGCGCAGAGGCCAATCATGCCATCGACCGCGTCACCGGCCTCACGCAACAGCGCGCGGTCGATCCCCGGTCAGCCGTTCCTGGTCGATCTCGCGCAGGAGCTTGGCCTATCGCTCCATCGTGCTCTCCGGGCCGAGCTCGATGGTCACGAGATCCGAGGCGCGCTCGCGGATGCCGTGGGCGAGATAGGCCCCGGCGATCACCAGGTTCTCGCCGGCCTCATCGACACCGCGGATGGCGATGTGCGTATGCGGGTGACCGGTGTTGAAGTGATCGACCGCCACCCAGTCCCGCGTCGTCGCCATGTCATGTTCGACCTGCCGCATCAGGTCGCGGGTGAAGACGCGAAGGTCGGACAGCGCGGCGCCGTCCTCCGCGGCCACGATGAAGCGGAACTGACGCGGGTCGCCCTCCGAGCGGTCGACAAAGGTGCGGCCATCGGCTCGATCCGCCGTCGCCGAGTAGAGCGTGCCGGGGGAACCATCGCGGGTGACGCCGTCGCGCAGAAGGTAGCGCAGATGCACAGCGGCGGCGCGGCTGCCCGCGCGCATCGGAACGTAGCGCGCCTTGGCGACGGCGCGGCGTGCGCCCGGCCGCGCCTGCGACCAGCCCCGTGGTGAGACTTCTCGCCCGCGCGCGAAGGCCGCGCCCCTGCCACGCCTGGCCGACAGGTCGGCGAGATGCCGTGCGCCGGGCGGGGGTGGCCCGCCGGTCACCCGGGCCAGCGCACCCACCCGCGAGATCGCGCGCTTGATCTGCGTTGCCGCCAACACCCGTCGATGGTCCCGGGTGCGTGTGCGACCGAGGCGGGGGCGAAGGCGCGGGTCATCGTCGGGGCGAGCCATGCTCCGAGACTGACGGTAAACCGAAAGCGTGCGAGGGAGCCTTGGTGGCACTGCGAAAATGCGCAGATGAAAGCGGACGTGGTACGCGGTTGCCGTGCCTCATCACGAGACGTTGGCACGGTGGCCGCAGTCGACAACCCAATGTGCAGACAATGAAATCGCGGCCGGTCGGGACCAACGGTGCCGTAGGCCTTTATCTTGCCCTCCCTCCTGATCCGGACTTCCTTCGCCTGTTGACCGTCTTTCTCTCAGTGCAGATCGACGGAAATTGCCGCCAAGGACGCGACTTGGCGCAATCCTCTGCGACGCACGACGGATCGGAGATAGACGAACGCAGCCCCGCCGATTGTCGGCGCAATCGGGCGGAGATTTGGTGCAGCCGACGCGCAGTTCGGCGGTCAAACTGCGGGGTCTACGGCGGCCGAGAACGACGCTTCCGGCAAACTGTCAGCAGTGTTCCTGGGTCACTGGACGACGACGAACTTCGTACCACTCCCGCGCCCATTGAGGGCAGATCCGGAGCCTGATCGCGGCTCAAATCTGGTCGCGGTCGGACCGTCCATCAGCCCCATCGGTGCAGGCATCGGCGCCATGCTCGGTCTCACGATCTGCATGAACCGCGCGGGCCGAAGGGGTCTCGGGATGCACGACAACGGCCGCGAAAAGACCCGGGCGGACGGGATCACTCAGGCCCCGGAACGTCGGCTCCGAAGCAACCGCCGTGCGCAGTTCCGGCGCCCGCATTGCCACCTGCCGCGCGCTCGACGTGCCGCCCATCTGCGACGCGAGCGCGCCGAGATTGCGCTGCGTTTCGGCCGGCAACGGGCGTCCGGTGTGCAGGACAGCGTATGGCTGCGGCATCAGCTGCATGGCGAACGTCGCATTGGCCGGCATGCGGGTCGGAAGCCGGCGGTGCTCGCTCGGCCGCTGCTCTCTGAGCAACAAGGGCGCGCGACGCCACCGACCGGGCGCAGCGCTGCCAGCGTGCTCGCTCCGGTCAAGGGTGAAGCGCGCCAGGGCGCGCCGGCTGCGCCGCCCTTGACCTTCGCTGCGCGCGCCGGCGGTGCGGAACCCGGCCGGGACGGCAGGATGGCCGTC
>JAKAZN010000251.1 GCA_021815835.1 Pseudomonadota bacterium | reverse complement strand
TGGGTTTCGGCCTGCGGCGGGGGCGGGTCCGCCTCGGTCACGTCCACGGTGACGTCCATGGAGAGATGGTCGGAGGGAAATCCGGTCCAGCTGCCCGAGATCGGCACCGCCTGGAGCGGATCGCGCGCCACCGCGACCCGGATCAGGTCCTGGTTGGACCCGACGATGCCGTTGGTCGGGTCGTATTCCACCCAGCCGGCACCGGGCAGGAAGACCTGCACCCAGGCATGGGTGGCGCCGCCGCCGACGCGCCCGCCCTGCGCGGGGGCATGCAGATACCCCGACACGAAGCGCGCCGCGAGGCCGAGCGCGCGCGCCGCCTCCATCATCAGCACCGCGAAATCGCGGCATGAGCCGCTGCGCCGGGCCAGGGTCGTGGCCGGGTCCTGCACGCCGGCGGCATCGCGCGCGCCATAGGCGAAGCCGCGATGGATCGCGCGGGCGATGTCGGCGAGCAATTCCTCGGTCCGGTTCGCGCGCCCGTGGCGGAGGAAGCCGCGCGCCCAGCGATCGACCGCGCGGTCGCGGTCCGGCCAGGCGCGCTCGATCAGGCGCAGCAGGTCGGGCATGTCCTCGGCGTCGTAGGCGAAGGGATAGAACGCGGCGTGCTCGTCCAGCGCGAATTCCAGCGGCTCCGCCGGGTGGTGATCGAGTGCCACGCGGCAATCGAAGCGCAGGGTTTCCGCGCGCCGGTCGAACGAGGCAAGCGCGACGCAATTGCCGAACACGTCATGCACCCAGCGCAGGCGCGCGGGCGCGGGGTCGATGGCGATCTCGGCCGAGATCAGGCGCTGATCGTGCCCGTCACGCGGGCGCACCATGATACGATGCTCGCCGAAGGCGACCGGCTGGCGGTAGCGATAGGTCGTGACATGATGGACGCGCAGGAACGGCATGGGCGGCCTTAGAGAGGGGCGGGCTATTGCGCCGACTCGGAGGTCTCCGATTCGGATTGTTCAGGATAGCCGAAGAATCCGATTCCCAGTGCCGCCGCGGTGCGGTTCAGCTGGCGCTGCACCTCGTCGAGGAATTCGTGCAGCCCGCCGATCAGCACATCCTCGATCGTCACGCCGCTGAGCAGTCCGCGCAGCCCGTCCAGTTGCTCCGCGGCCCGATGGCCGCCGCGCAGCCCGTAGCGGGCGCCGAGCTCGGCCAGCAGCAATTCGGCCTCGCGCACGCAAAGATAGACCGAGCGCGGGAAGCGCCGGTTGAGCAGCAGGAACCCGGCGACCTGCCCCGGCGTGATCCCGGTCGCGTGCAGCCGGCGATAGGCGTGATAGCCGGCCGCCGAGCGCAGCAGCGCGTTCCACTGGCTGACATCGACCGCCGAGCCGGGGTCCTGCTGGTCCGGCAGCAGCACATGATATTTCACGTCGAGCAGGCGCGTGGTCTGGTCGGCGCGTTCGAGGTAGCGGCCCAACTGATAGAAATACCAGCCCTCGTCGCGGAAGAACGTACCCTCGGTGATGCCGGTATGGGTCTGGCAGCCCTCCTTGACCTGCGCGAGCAGCGGGCTGAGCCGGCCGGGGGTGAGGTCGGCCGCGGTCACCGTGGCGAGGCGGTTGTGGAAGACATTGAGTTGCACCCACATTTCGGTCGAGATCAGCGGGCGCAGGGTGCGTGCGTTCTCGCGCGCCGCGCGCACCGCGCTCGCGATCGAGGTGGGGTTGGTCGTGTCGGCGACGTAAAAGCCGATCACGCGCGCGGCGTCGGCGGTGGGGTGGCGGGCGAAGAAAGCCTCCCGGTCGGCGTTGAGCTGCACGATCGAGAGCCAGTTCTGCCCCCCCGTCCGGTCGCGCGCGAAGGTGTCGTTCACATCCAGGATGCGCGCGAGGTTCTCGGCCCGCTCGACATAGCGGGCAAGCCAATAGAGCGCGTCGGCCGAGCGGGCGAGCAGGGTGTTATTCAAGGACCCAGGTATCCTTCGAGCCGCCGCCCTGCGACGAATTGACGATCAACGATCCCTCGCGCAGCGCGACGCGGGTAAGCCCGCCGGGCAGCACCCAGGTCTTCGCCCCGGTGATGGCGAAGGGGCGCAGATCGACATGGCGTGGTTCCACCCGGCCCTCAACCAGGGTGGGCGCGACCGAGAGGGAGATGCAGGGCTGGCTGATATAGTTCGCCGGATCGGCGAGCAGTTGGGCGCGGCAGGCATCGAGTTCGGCGCGCGAGGCGCGCGGGCCGATGGTGATGCCGTAGCCGCCCGCCTCGCCCACCGGCTTGACCACGAGCTGATCCAGATGGTCGAGCGTATAGGCGAGGCCGTCCGCCTCCCGGCAGAGATGGGTTTCCACATTCGGCAGGATCGGGTCCTGCCCAAGATAATAGCGGATGATGCGCGGCATGTAGGCATAGACCGCCTTGTCGTCGGCGATCCCGGTGCCGACGGCATTGGCGAGGCCCACATTGCCGGCGCGATAGGCCCGCATCAGGCCCTTCACGCCCAGCATGCTGTCGGGATTGAACGCCTCCGGATCAAGGAAATCGTCGTTCAGCCGGCGATAGATCATCTCGACCGGCGCATGCCCGCCGATCGTGCGCATGAACACGCGATCGTCGATCACCACCAGGTCGCGGCCCTCGACCAGGGGCACGCCCATCTCGCGGGCCAGGAAGACGTGTTCGAAGAAGGCTGAGTTGTAACTGCCGGGGGAGAGCAGCACGATCGCCGGATCGGCCACCGGGGCGCATTCGCGCAACGCCGCGCGCAGCTGCAAGCCGTAGCTGTCGATCGGGCGGACGCCGACGCCGTCGATGAGGTCGGGGAAGGCGCGCAGCATCATGTGGCGATTTTCGATCACGTAGCTGACGCCGGAGGGGGTGCGCGCGTTGTCCTCCAGCACCATGAACCCGCCATCGGCGCCGCGGATGATGTCGGTGCCGCAGATATGGACATAGGTGCCGTGCGGCAGGTCGATGCCTTGCATCTCCGGGCGGAACTGCTTGTGATCCAGGATCAGGTCCGCCGGCAGGATCCGGTCCTTGAGGATGCGCTGGTCGTGATAGAGATCGGCCAGCAGCAGATTGAGCGCTGCGACGCGCTGGATCACGCCGGATTCGATTCGGGCCCATTCCGCGGCGGGGATGACGCGCGGGATCACGTCGAACGGCAGGATGCGGTCGATCGCGTCCTTGTCGGAATAGACGGTGAAGGTGATGCCGAGATTGTAGAGCTCGGCCTCGGCGGCGGCGGCGCGGCGATGCAGCGCGTCGATGGTCAGGGATTCGAGCCGGGCGCGGATGGGCGCGCTGTCGGGGCTATCGGTCAGCTCGCAGTAGAAGCCGGGGGAGGTGTAGTCGGAGAGGATCACGAGGGCCTCGGCGGGGCGGCTTGGAGAGCCAGGATTGTAGTGCAAAGCCCGGGCCAGCGGGGAGGCAAAACCGCCGGCCGCGATCAGTTATGGACGGCGGGGTTGTCCGGATCGGTGGCGCGCAGCAGCAAATCCCCCACGATTGGGGCGAAGCGTTGCCAGAGCGCGCGCAGCGCGGCGACCGGGTCGGGGTCGGAGTCGATGCGCAGATCGACCAGCGGCAGGCCCGGCCCGGCCATCACCCGCAACGCCGCGCTGCGCGCGCCCCGCCGATCGCCGCCAGCCTTCTCACCTTCCTCGAGCGCCGCCATCAGCCGTTCGGCGAGCGGCGGCGCGGGATCGGCGAACAGCGCGCGCAGCATCGCCGGCGGCGCCAGCGCGGAAAGCAGCCCGGTGCCGATCGCGCAGGCATCGCGCGCCGGCGCCTCGGAAACGTCGGGCGCGCAGCGCGCCCCGGAATAGGCGGCGGTGTTGCCCGCCGCGTCCAGCACGGCGAGCTGGCGCCAATGGCGATGCGGTGTTGACGCGACCAGGGCATCGACCGTCTGCTGCGCGTCGTGGCCGGCGGCCAGCAGGGTCAGCCCCTGCGCGCCGAGGCGCGGATCCGACCGGTTCTGCGTGATCACCGCGCCGACGCCGCCGGCGCAATGGAGGACCCGAGGGCTGGCGGCAATCACATGGGCGCAGGTCACGCCGCCGAACTGGCCGGTACGGGGACAGCGCGCGATCATCGAGAGGGCCATTACCGTTTATGTCACGACAAAATGACGTTGGGCAACAGGCGATCGCATTGCATCCGGGCGCGCCCGCGCAAGCGCCCGCGACTCCGGCGCTCGCGCGCGGGTTTGCCTATCTGCTGATCTCGGTGCTGCTGCTCTCCAGCGGCTGGCCGCTCACCAAGCTCGCGATCGATCGCGGCGCCAACCCGCTCTGGTTCGCCGAGGGGCGCGCGGTGCTGTCGGGCCTGGTGGCCGCCGTCGTGGTCGGCGCGCGCGGCGGGCTGCGGCGCCCGGCGCGCGGGGACTGGCCGGCGGTGCTGGCGATCGGATCGTTCCAGTTAG
>JAKAZN010000250.1 GCA_021815835.1 Pseudomonadota bacterium | reverse complement strand
TGCCATATTGGGCGTGCCATTTTGGGCATGCCATATTGGATCAGAAGGGGCGCGCGATCACCATGATGACGATCACGATCACGAGCAAGGTCGGCACTTCGTTGGCAATCCGATAGAATTTCGCCGGGTGCCGGTTGCGGTCGTGCAGGAAATCCCGCCGCCAGCGCGACAGCGCGCCGTGGAATCCCGACATCAGGAGCACCGCCGCCAGTTTCACGTGCCACCACCCGGCCGACCAGTCGATAACGCCCGGCGTCAGCACCAGCAGGATGCCGAAGCTCCAGGTGGCGATCATCGCCGGGTTGACGATCCCGCGCAGCAACCGCCGCTCCATCAGCTTGAACCGCTCGCTCTCCGCCGAGCCGGGCCTTGTCTCGCAATGATACACGAACAGCCGCGGCAGGTAGAACATTCCCGCCATCCAGGCGATCACCGAGATCACGTGGAAGGATTTGATCCAGGGATAGAACGGGGTCAGGAACGCCAACGTCATCGGGGGCCATCCATCGCGAGGCGCAGCAGATCGGGCAAGCCCGCCAGTTCGTGCAACGGAACCGCGCCGGCGGCAACCAGCGGCGCCTCGGCACCTCGCGGGCAAAATCCCAGGCACCCCATCCCGGCCGCGCGCGCGCCGCGGATGCCGGCGAGGGAGTCCTCGATCACCAGGCACGCGGCCGGCTCGACCCCCGCCGCGTCGGCCACCGCCAGGAACAGATCGGGCGCCGGCTTGCCGTGGCCGCCGCGGGCGATCACCGTCTCCGCGCTCCAGACCCGATCCGCCACCAACCCGGCCAGCCCGACGCAGGCGAATTTCGCGGCGAGCTCGGCCACGCCGGAGTTGGACGCCACGCGCCAGGTCAGCCCCAGCGCCGAGGTCCCGCGCAACGCCGCCTCCGCTCCCGGCATCAAGGCCGCCTCCCGCGCCAGCGCGGCGACCAGGGCGGACGCCAGAAGCCGGTCCCAGCCCGGCGGGAGGACGATCCCGAACTCGGCGGGGATGACCCGACACATATCGGCGAGCGACATCCCGAGGAACCGCTCGGCGCATTCGGTCGCGGCCATCGGGTAACCCAGGCGCGAGATTTCGGCCGCGGTCACGCGGTTGGCGACGGGCTCGCTGTCGATCAGCACACCGTCGCAATCGAAGATCACCAGCCGAAGCGGGGTCAGCCGCGCCCGCAGCCAGGCGGCGGCGGGACCGGCATCAGGCATCATGGTCTGCGGCCTCCTCGGACGTCATCGGAATGCCCGGCCCGATCGAAGTCCTGTGCAGCGCCTCAAAATTCCATTCCCAGCAACGCCATGAGCCGCGCTCGAATCTCCGTCAGCGCGGCCGTCGGTACCCGCGCCCCCACCGACAGCACCGGACGCGCCAAAGTATCGATGCTGCGCACCTGCAAGGTCAGGACCTCTCCGTGTACCGGCAAGCCCGCCGGAAGCGCCACATTGGTCCCCCAGCCGCGCAGCCGCGTGCTGATCGGGCAGACGATGGCGAACCGCGTCGCCTCCCACAAGGCACGCGGGGAGATCACCACCGCGGGCCGACGCCCACTCTGTTCGCGCCCGATGCGCGGGTCGAAATCGGTCCAGATCAAATCGCCCGCATCCGGGGCGTATTCAGTCGTCGACAATTTCGCGTCCCAGATCCGGACCCCACTCGAACCCGGACCGATCCTCCGGGGTCATGCCGGTCAGCAGATCGGCCAGACGATAGCGCGGGCGAACCGGCGAGATCACGATGCGGCCCTCCTCCACCGTCAGTTCCACTCGCGAACCTGGGAGCAGGCCGAGTTCGCCGGCACTGTCCTTCGGGATACGCAGGCCGAGGCTGTTTCCCCAGCGGGTCAGGGTGATGGTCATCGTGATAGACTCCTCTGATATCTTTAGGATATCCATCGTGCCGCGTCAATGATCTCTCCGCCCCGACATGGGCTTACCCAACGCATCCGACCCGCAACGGACACCCCCCGAAGCCCGCCGGACAAACCCGCTCCGCCCCCGCCGCGCACATCCCCGGACCCTGCGTCACGGCACGCCGCACCAGCCCCGCGAGAGCGGCGATGAACCCCGCCCCGGCCTGCTGCGTCGGTACGCGGAAATATTGCGGCACACCCAGTTTCACGGCGAGATCCCGGTACTCGATATCGAGCTCCACCAGCGTCTCCGAATGCTCCGAGACAAACGCGATCGGCACCACCAGCACCGCGGACCGGTCACGCGCGGCGCGTTCGATTTCGTATTCGGTGCTCGGTTCCAGCCATTTCTGCGGCGTCGCCCGCGATTGATAGCAGATCGCGTGATCGGGCGGCGCCGCGCCCCAGCCGGCGAGCACGGCGGCGACCGTCCGCTCGATCTGCCACTGGTACGGATCCCCCGCCCGCACGATCGCCTCGGGCAGGCCATGCGCTGAGAACAGCACCCGCAGCGGGATCGCGGGATCGAGTTGCCCCCGCGCCGCCGCGTAAGCCTCCCGCACACCCGCGAGGGTTGCCGCGATGAACCCCGGATCGTCGGGATAGCAGCAGACCGCCGAGACATTCGCCACCAGCCCGGCATCGCACGCGGCTTTCCGCCAGGCATCGAGCGAACTGCCCGTGGTCGTCGTGGAAAACTGCGGATAGAGCGGCAGCAGCACCACCTCATCCGGACTCCAGGCCTTCACCGCCCGCGCGGTCTCGTCGCTGCACGGATGCCAGTAGCGCATGGCGATAAAGCAGCGTGTCTCGAGATCCGGCAGCGCGGCCGCGAGCGCCACCGCCTGGGCTTCGGTCAGTTCCAGCAGCGGCGACCGACCCCCGAGCAACGCGTAATTGGCGGTCGCCGGTGCCAGCCGCCGGGACGCGATCAGTCGGGCCAGCAACGGGCGCACGAAGAACGGCACCCGCAGGATCGCCGGATCCGAGAACAGATTGCGCAGGAACGGCCCGATCGCCTCGGGCCGATCCGGACCGCCGAGATTGAAGAGCACGACCGCCACCCGACGCAGCGTCCCGCGCGCGGCATCCTCCGTCATCCCGCGCGCACCTGGCGCACCAGCGCCTCGACATGCGCCACCGGCGTCGCGGGCAGAATTCCATGCCCGAGATTGAACACGAACGGACCGCCGCGCCCCGCGGTCAGTACCGCATCGACCGCAGCGGCCAATCCCGCCCCGCCCGCCAGTACCGCGAGCGGATCGAGATTCCCCTGCAACGCCATTTTCTCCCCCACCGCCCCACGGGCAAAGCCAAGCGCGGTCCCGGTATCCACACCCACCGCCGCAACCCCGCTCCCCGCCGCATAGGGACCCAGTGCAGCCCCCGCCAGCCGGGGAAAACCGATCACCGGAACTCCCGGATGCAGCGCCGCCAGCCCCGCCACGATCCGCCGCGCCGGCCGGATCACATGCGCGTCGAACAAGGGCGGCGCGAGAAGACCGGCCCAGGAATCGAACAGCATGACCACCTCGGCCCCGGCGGCGATCTGCGCCGACAGATAGGCGATCGTGGTCTCTGTCAGCTTTTCCATCAGCGCGGCAAAAAGGCCCGGATCCGCGTAGGCCATGGTCCGGGTCGCCACGAAATCCCGCGCGCTCCCGCCATCGACCATGTAGCAGGCGACGGTGAACGGCGCGCCGGCAAACCCGATCAACGCCGTCCGATCGAATCCCTCGCGCGTCAGCCCGGCGCGAACCAGCCGCACGGTTTCCAGGATCGGCGCGATCCGCTCCGCCAGCCGGCCCGGATCGAGCCGCGCCAGGGATGCGGCATCGCGCAGGGGCGGCAACACCGGACCCTCGCCCTCGCGGAATGCAAGGCCATGACCCAGCGCCCAGGGCAGCATCAGGATATCGCTGAACAGGATCGCCGCATCGAAGCCGAAGCGGCGGATCGGCTGCAAGGTGACCTCCGCCGCCAGATCGGGCGTCGTGCACAAGGCGATGAAATCCGCCACGCCGGACCGCACCGCCCGATACTCCGCCAGATACCGCCCCGCCTGACGCATCAGCCAGAGCGGTGGCGGCCATACCGCCTCCCCCGCCAGCACCCGAAGTAACGGCTTGGCGCCGTCCCGTCCCGTTCGATCGATCATCCCTCCTATCTAACAGAAGAAGAGAGAATCTTAAGACTTCGGTCGTTATAGAAGGGCCGGCTAAAGCCGGGGATTCAGGTTCCGGGGGAAAAGGGAGGTGGCTCGTCCACATCCGGCCAGGCCGGGAACCATCTGCGCGTGAAGCTGTTTTCCGAGGTGTCCCCAGGGACGCGACGCGACATGCCAGGATATGCTCGGGTGCACGGCGCGCCCTCGGTTATCCCCGTCATGCGACCTTCCGCCGCGCCGGGCCGGATTTGTCCCCACCTTCCCCATTCGTCCCACAGCTTCGCCCACACCCTCACCGCCGTCC
>JAKAZN010000249.1 GCA_021815835.1 Pseudomonadota bacterium | reverse complement strand
AGCGACCGGATGCTGGACGCCGCGGCACCGCTGCTGCCCGGCGCGGCGCTGTTCCTGGTCGGCACGCGCGGGCTCCTGCTTGCGGAAGAACGACATCTGCGGGTCGCCTGGCGCAGCGTCATGGCGCCGCATGTCGATGCGGTGCCGGCGGTGGCCGGGCGCATCGCCGATGCGCTGTACGAGCACATGGCCGCGGCCGGGTTCGACCGCGTGAGCCTGGTGTTTCCGCTCTGGTCCGCCGAAACCGGCCTGACGGTGGAGACCCGCGCGCTGCTGCCGTTCGACTTCCGCCGCTTCGCCGGCGCGCAGGCCGCGCCGCCGCCGCTGACCACCTTGCCCGCGGGCGTGCTGCTGGCCCGGCTGGCCGAGGAATACGTCTTCGCCGAATTGTGCGACGTCGTGTTGTCGGCCTTCGCCGCGGAGAACGAGGCGCGCGTGGCGGCGATGGTTGCCGCCAAGGGCAACATCGAGCGGGTCCGCACGGGGCTGGAAGCGCGCGAGCGGCAGACGCGGCAGGAGGAGATCACCGCGGAGGTGGCGGAACTCGCCGGCGCAATGCTGACCGCGTGAGGCCCATCGCAGCGGGGCGGATCAGGGCCGTCGCAGCATGGCGCGCAGCTCGGCCAGCGGCCTCGTGTTCAGCACGTCCTCGGCCGCGAGCCAACCGCGCCGCGCCTGATCGACGCCGAAACGCAGGAAGGCGAGTTCGGCCGGCGCACAGGCATCGGACGAGATCGCGAGCTTGAGACCCGTGGCCTTCGCCAGCCGACAGTGGCTGTCATCAAGGTCAAGACGATTCGGCTGTGCGTTCACCTCCAGAAAACATCCTCGCTCAAGGGTGCCGCGCATCACCCATTCCAGGTCCAACGCATGCGCGGGGCGCCGGCCGATGCGCCGTCCGGAGGGATGCGCCAGGATCGTCACGTCGCGATGATCCATGGCCCGCAGGATGCGTTCGGTCTGTCGGTCCGACGGCGGGTCGAAATTCGTGTTGACCACCGCCACCACCAGATCGAGCCGGTGCAGCATGTCGTCCGGCAGATCGAGCGAGCTGTCTTCAAGGATGATGCGCGAGGCGGGACCCGGCAACGCTCCCCAGCGCCAGGCCCGGGGCCAGCCGCAGCCAGGTCGGCCCGAGGATGCTGCCGGTGCGCAGATGCGCGGCGGTGGCGGTGATCGCGCCCTCCAGCCGCGAGCCGCGGGAGATGAAAGCCGCTCGCGGGACACGCGGATCGTCCTCGATCTCCCGCACCGTCTCGTAGATCCGGCCGATCCGCTCGCGCACCTTGTCGGCGGCACCAAGCACGGAGATGGCGGCGCGGTCGAAGCCAGCTATCCCAAGCGCGGTCACCGCCGCTTCCAGCGCGTCGGGATCGGCGAACACGGCGACGGCCTCACGGGACTGGTAGATCGGCAAGTCGGTCTCCGGCGGTGGTTGGGCTGGCATAAGGCATGTCCTTTCGCCCGTCGCCGCCGGCCCGGAGCGGGAGCAGATGCGGGTGCGGTCTTCTCGTCGCAGCGCGGATCGCGCGGGCCGGGCATTTTTCCGGCGGAAGCACAAGGAGAATCAGGCACCTTTCCGTCGGATCCGTCATTGACCTGCGTCAACGTCGCGCAGGCCGCGACGGTGGAGGCGCGCGCGAATGGGGTGGGATCAATCGGTCGGCCGCCGCGTCGCAGGGCGGCCGGCGCCCGTCAGCAGATCCGCGGCAGCTGCTCCCCGCTCAGCAGATCGAGCACCCGGACCCCGCCGATCGTCTCCGCCAGTACGCGCCCGCGCCCGGACGCGGCGGCAACCCGGCCGATCACCGCGGCGTCCGCCCCGCCGGGATGGCTTCGCAGGATCGCCAGCGCCCGCGCCGCCTCCGGTTCCGGAACGAACGCCACCAGCCGACCCTCGTTCGCCACGTACCAGGGATCGAGTCCAAGGATCTCGCACGCTCCGCGCACCGCCTCGCCCACGGGAACCGCAGCCGCGTCCAACCGCAGCTCGACCCCGGCACCGGTCGCGATCTCCACCAGCGCGGTCGCCAGCCCGCCGCGCGTGAGATCGCGCAGGCAGCGCAGCGTCACTCCCGCCGCGATCAGCCCGACCACCGCGGGCGCGAGAGAGGCAAGGTCGCTCACGATCTCCGTCTCGAAGCCTAGCCCCTCGCGCGCGGCCATGATGGCGATGCCGTGCCGGCCGACATCTCCGCTCAGCAGCACGGCGTCGCCCGGCCGGACGCAGTGCGGGCCGATCGTCACGCCGGGCGGGATCAGCCCGACACCGGCGGTGGTGATGTAGATCCCGTCGCCCTTGCCGCGCTCGACCACTTTGGTATCGCCGGTAACCACCCGCACGCCGGCCGCCGCCGCTGCCTGGCCCATGGAACCGGCAATGCGCCGGAGCCGCGCGATGTCCAGCCCCTCTTCCAGGATGAATCCGGCACTGAGAGAGAGCGGCTTCGCCCCGCACATCGCCAGATCGTTCACCGTACCGATCACCGCCAGCGCGCCGATATCGCCGCCGGGAAACTCGAGCGGGGTCACGACAAAGGAATCGGTGGTGAAGGCGAGCCGGCTGCCGCCCACCGCGAGGGTCGCGCCGTCATGCAGCGGCTCGTCCGGCGTTGCGCCGAAGCAGGGGCGGAACAGCTCCGCGATCAGCCGCCCGGTCAACGCGCCGCCGCCGCCGTGGCCGCGTTCGATCACGCCCTCCTCGGTCGCCGGCAGCGGACACACCGGGGCGTTCATGCCGCCGCCCGGCGATAGCGGTAATAGGCGGCGCAGGCACCTTCGGAAGAGACCATGGTGGCGCCGAGCGGATGCTCGGGTGTGCATCCGGAGCCGAAGGCGGGGCAGGCGGTGGGTCGGCTGCGCCCGCGCAGGATCTCGCCGCTGATGCAGGGACCGGCCGATGCGGGCACGGCGACGGCGGACCGGAACCGCGCCCGCGCGTCGAACCGCGCATAGGCAGGCGCAAGATCGAGGCCGCTGCCGGGGATTTCGCCCATGCCCCGCCAGACGCGCGACGTGACCGCAAACACCTGGCGCATTGCCGCCCGCGCGGGCGCGTTGCCGCCCGGGCGGACGGAGCGCCCATAGGCATTCTCCACCTCCGCACGCCCTGCCTCCAGCTGCCGCAGGCAGGACAAGATGCCCTGCAACAGATCGACCGGCTCGAACCCCGTCACCACGATCGGCACGCCGTGGCGGCGCGCAATCGGTTCGTAGTCGTCGTATCCCATCACGGTGCAGACATGCCCGGCGGCGAGAAACCCCTGTACCCGGTTGTCCGGCGCGGCGAGCAGCGCCGCGATCGCCGGGGGGACCAGCACATGCGCGACGAGCAGACTGAAATTGCGCAACCCCGCTTCCGCCGCGGCCAACACCGCCATGGCGCTGGCCGGGGCTGTGGTCTCGAACCCAACGGCAAGAAACACCACTTCCCGCTCCGGCTGCGCCCTGGCGAGCGCCACCGCGTCCAGCGGCGAATAGACCATGCGCACGTCCGCCCCGCGCGCTTTCGCTGTCAGCAGGCTGCCGGTCTCTCCTGGCACGCGCAGCATGTCGCCGAAGGAACAGAGGATCACGCCCGGCGTTGCGGCGAGCGCGATCGCCTGGTCGATGACCTCGGCGGCGGTGACGCAGACCGGACAGCCCGGGCCATGCAGCAGCGTCACGCCCTCGGGCAGCATCTGGTCGATGCCGTGGCGCAACAGCGAATGCGTCTGCCCGCCGCAGATTTCCATGATCGTCCAGGGCCGCGTGACCAGCGCGCGAATCGCCCCCGCCAGGCGCCGCGCGGCGGCGGGATCGCGGTATTCATCGACGTATTTCATTCCGCCTCCTCCTCCAGCGTCTCCAGGCAGGCGAGCGTGCGCGCGGCTTCCTCCGCGTCCAGCACCGCGATCGCCACGCCGGCGTGCACCAGCACGTAATCGCCTACGCGCGCTTCCGGCGCGAAGGCGAGCGCGACCTGCTTGACGATGCCGCCGAACGCCACCCGGGCGGAGCGTGTGAGCGGATCGTCGCCGGCAATGGCGAGGACCTGGCCGGAAACCGCAAGGCACATCAGGCGTTCTCCTCGATCAGCGGGGCGGCGGCGAAGGCGATCTGGCCAACCGCCAGCCCGCCATCGTTCGGCGGCACCTGGCGGTGGCAGAACGGGGCAATCCCGGCCGCGCGCAACCCGGCCACCGCAAGCGCGGTCAGCCGCGCGTTCTGGAAGCAGCCGCCGGTGAGCAGCACCTGGCGCGCCTCCGTGGCCCGTGCGACCGCGACGATCGCCGCCGCCAGCGCGACATGGAAGCCGGCGGCAAGCGCATCCACGGACACCCCAGCCGCGCGCGCGGCGAGCAGTGCAGCGAGCGTCGGCCGCCAATCGACCACCAGCGGGCGATCG
>JAKAZN010000248.1 GCA_021815835.1 Pseudomonadota bacterium | reverse complement strand
GAGATGGGTGACGGCGGTATCGACGCCGATCACCAGATCGAGCGCCGCGATCAGCGCGGCGGTATCGGCGAAATCGGCGAGCTCGGCGGTGTGGTCGATCAGGCGCTCGCCCAGGGGCGGGTTCGGCTGGGCGGGCTTTTGCAGGGAGACGAAGGAGATGCCGGAAACCGCGCCGAGCGGGGCGAGCAGCGCGGGCGGGATGGAGCGGCGGCGATCCATCCGGAGTCCGCCGGGATTGCCGGCCCAGACCAGGCCCACACGCCGCCCGGGCAGGGCGGCGACCCGCGCGTGCCAGGCGGCGGTGCTCGCGGGATCGGCGGCGAGATAGGGCTCCGTCACGGCGCGATCGGCGGTGGCGGCGATCGGCAGCCAGCGCGGCAGGCTCATGATCGGGACGCGGAGATCGTGTGGCGGCATGGGCGCGCCGAGCGGGGTGATGCGCGTCACGCCGGGGAGCTGGGCGAACAGACGCACCAGGGGGGGATGGGCTTCGAGCACGATGCGTCCGTCGCGCGGGAGCAGGGGGACGAAGCGGGCGAAATGGATGAGATCGCCGATGCCTTGCTCGGCCTGCACCAGCAGGGTGCGGCCGGCGAGCGCCTCGCCGCGCCACTCGGGGGCGGGCAGATGGCGATCGGTGGCGGGCTCGGCGCGGAAACGCCACTCCCATTCGGGCCACGCTTCCCCGTAGCGACCGGCGAGCAGCAGAAGCACGCCGAGATTGGCATGGGCGAGCGCGTCGTCGGGGTTGCGCGCGATCAGGGCGCGATAGGCGGCCTCGGCCTGGTCGAGCTTGCCCTGGTCTTTCCACAGGCTGGCGAGGTTGCTGGCGGCGATGGGATCGGCCGGGGCGCGGCGCGCGGCCTCGGCGAGCGCGGCTTCGGCTTCCTCCAGCCGGGCGGCGTCGTGCAGGGCGAGGCCGAGGGCGGTGTGCAGGTCGGGCAGGCGGGGATTGTGACGGAGCGCGGTCTGGTAGGCCTCGATTGCCTCGGCGCTCCGGCCCTGGTCCGACAGCGCGTTGCCCAGGCTGGCCCAGGCCTCGGCGGCGTTGCGCTTGAGGCGGAGCGCGGCGCGGCAGGCTGCCTCGGCGTCTTCGGGGCGGGCCAGCGCCAGCAGGGCATTGGCGCGATTGGCGTGGAACAGCGGCGCGCGCGGGTCACGGGCGATCGCGGCCTCGATTTGGGCGAGCGCGTCGGCGGGGTGGCCGGTCTGCAGCGCGAGCACGCCGAGCATGTGGCGCGTATCGGCGTGGGTGGGTGCGGCGGCGAGGATCTGGCGGTAGGCGTGCTCGGCCTCGGCCAGGCGGCCGGCGGCGTGCAGGCGGGCGGCTTGCTGGTAGGCGGCATCGAGGGCGCGCGACCGCTGGCTCATGCGCCGGGGGGTAGCAGGATGGCGGCCGCGCGGCGAGTGCGCTGTACGCCATCCGGGGCGGTTGGGGCGAGAACGTATGCTCCCGGTCAGGCGTGCGGTAACCCCGCGCCGAGGTCGGTCAGTCCGTCACGGCCACGCGCACGGGGATGGTCCAGGGGTCCGGGCCGCCCATGCGGACGGTAAACCGATCCGGCCCGGCATAGCCGGGGGCGGGGCGGTAGGCGATGCGCATCCGGCCGTCGAGCGTGCCGAGCGCGACCTGGCCGTGCGCCGGTGGCGTGCCGAGGTCGAGCGGGGCGATCACCGGGATCTGGCCGCGCACGGCGTAGCTGAAGCGGATAGCGCACCAGCCACCGTCATTGCCGGTGCGGATGGTGCCATGCGGCGGGAGATAGGTGTCGAAGGTCGCGTCCGGGCCTCCGGGGAAGCGGCCGAAGGTGGGCAGGCTGGCTTCGCAGGGCGTGGCCTTGTGGAGAGTGGAGAGCAGGGCGGCGTTCTGCTCGGGTGCGGCGGCGCAGGCGGCGAGGGCCAGGGCCGCGACGAGCGGGAGGAGGGCACGGGTCGGGAGCATCGCCGGTCTCCTGGGCGGTTGCGGACGATCTTTGGTATCTGGGATGAGGGGGAGAGGCGGCAAGGGGACTTGGGGTAGCGAAAACGGACTGGCGACCGGTCGTAGAACGGCGACGCTGCGCTGGTTCATTGCCGGATTGAGTATGACCGGCGCCAGGGAATCGCGCTACGTTTTCAGCCACGTCTGAACGGCACCGCAATCGATGCGTTCTGGGAGAACCGCACATAATGTCGCGCACCGCACCGCTACCCGCCGGCGACCGAACTCGAAGCGCCGGCAATCGCGGTCGGGCAGGAATTCCTCGCCTCCCACGGCTGGAGCGTGGGCAAGCACGGCGCCGGCTAACGCTACATGTGCCCCACTTCCTCCGGCACGATGTAGAAGGTCGGGTGTCGATAGGGCTTGGTCGTTCCCGGCTCGAACAACATGCTCTGGTCCGCCGGGTCGGAGGCGGCGATGGCGGCCGACGGCACCACCCAGATCGACAGCCCCTCCCCGCGCCGCGTGTAGGTATCGCGCGCCGCCTGGACCGCCATCTCCGCATCCGCGGCGTGGATCGAGCCGACGTGCTGATGCGCGAGCCCGTTACGCGCCCGGATGAACACTTCCCAAAGCCGCATGGGCGATTCGGTCATGGTCTCAGGCCGCCTTCGCTTCGTGCCTGGCGGCATGGGCCTGCGCCGCCGCGCGCACCCAGGCGCCCTCGGCGTGGGCGCGGCGGCGGGTTTCCAGCCGCTCGCGGTTGCAGGGACCGCCGCCGGCCAGCACGCGGCGGAACTCCGCCCAGTCGATCGGGCCGGAGATCCAGTGGCCGGAGGCGTCGTCGAAGCGCAGCGCGGGATCGGGGATGGTCAATCCCAGGTACTGCGCCTGCGGCACCGTCGCATCGATGAATTTCTGCCGCAGCCCGTCATTGGTGAAGCGCTTGATCTTCCAGCGCATCGACTGGTCGGAATGCTGGCTGTCCGTATCCGGCGGGCCGAACATCATCAGCACCGGCCACCACAGCCGATCCAGCGCGTCCTGCGCCATCGCCTGCTGCGCCGCCGTGCCGCGCGACAGGGTCAGCATGATCTCGAAGCCCTGGCGCTGGTGAAAGCTTTCCTCCTTGCAGACCCGGATCATCGCCCGCGCATAGGGGCCGTAGGAGCAGCGGCAGAGCGGGATCTGGTTCATGATCGCCGCGCCATCGACCAGCCAGCCGACGGCGCCGATATCGGCCCAGGTCAGGGTGGGGTAGTTGAAGATCGAACTGTATTTCGCGCGGCCCTCCAGCAGGGCATCGACCAGCTCCTCGCGCGAGACGCCGAGGGTCTCGGCGGCGGCGTACAGATAGACCCCGTGGCCGCATTCGTCCTGCACCTTGGCCAGCAGCGCGGCCTTGCGGCGCAGGCTGGGGGCGCGGGTGATCCAGTTGCCCTCCGGTCCCATGCCGACGATTTCCGAATGGGCGTGCTGGCTGATCTGGCGGATCAGGGTGCGGCGATAGGCGTCGGGCATCCAGTCATTGGCTTCGATCTTTTCCTCGGCGTCGATGCGCGCCTGGAAGCGCGCCAGCGCCTCGGCCGGTTCGGCGGTGTTCGCGCCGTCGTGCCGCCCATCGCGTTGATCCAGACCCTGGCTGTACACCCGACCCTCTCCCCGACTGTCGCCCGGCACCATAATCCGGGGCCGGTCCGCCGCAAGCGCCCGCTTGCTACCGCCGAGGCCGCGAGCGCAGCGCCCGCCACAGGCCGACCGGGTCCATCAAGCGCGGCAGCAGCTTGCTCCCCACCATGCGCACGATCCGCGCGATATCGCGCACCGGGCGAAAATGGCTGGGCCGCAACCCTGGGTGGTAGATCGTCGCGATCGGCACCGAGACCGTCGTGTAGCCGCGCCAGGACGCCGCGATCAGCGCCTCGCTCTCGAAGGCAAAATGCTCCGCCGGCGCCGCGCCGTTCGCCAACTGGGCGGCAAGTGCCGCGGGATAGACGCGGAATCCCGACTGGCTGTCGCGGACCCATTGCCGCGCCGCCCAGGAGACCCAGAAATCCGCGACGTGATTGGCGATCCGCCGCGCCCGCGGCGCGTCGCGGGACGTAACGCGGGCGCCGATCGCCACGCGCCCCGGCCCCGCGACCGCGAGCAGGCGCGGGATATCCTCCGGCCGATGCTGCCCGTCCGCGTCCAGGGTCACGATCCACGCCGCGCCGGTGGCGAGCGCGGCGCGCATCCCCCGCCGCAGCGCCTCCCCCTTGCCTCGATTCCCTCCGTTCGGCAGCAGCCGCGCCCCGGCGGCGGCGGCGAGCACCGCGGTTTCGTCGATCGAGCCATCATCGACCACGATCACGATTGTCCCGCTGGGCAGCGCGCGGCATTCGCGCACCAGGGGGCCGATCGTCGCGGCCTCGTTGAAGGCCGGGATCACGATCGCCACGCCCCCCGATGGCTCGGTTTGCGCTTCCCGCCGGCCGGCCCGGTCGCTATCCT
>JAKAZN010000247.1 GCA_021815835.1 Pseudomonadota bacterium | reverse complement strand
GCTGTCGCTGGTGCGCATGGGCACCCCGCTCGTCAAAACCTGATTTGGCGCCCCGGGGAAACGCGCGTCCATTTCGTTACGATATCGTAATAAAATCCAACCCGACCAACGCCGCCCCAACGCCCCGCCCTCAGGATGGCAACGGGATTCCCTGCTCCCGGGCCGGGCGACGTTTCCATCCAAGGCGGCGCATCGCGCGCCGATGCAGGCAGTCTCTCCCGCTCTCGCCGGAGAGGTCGGTTCGCGCGGCGAACCGGGTCACGGCGCCGCCAGCCGCAGCCGCACCACCACCATCCACGGATAGCGCGGATCGAGCACGGTCCCACCCACCCCCGCAAGCCGCCCATCCGCCGTCACCGGCACATGCTTCATCGTCACCGCGTCATCGACATTCCCCCCCACCACGGTCAGTTCAGGATCGGCCGCGCCCCGCACCGGCACGCCCACCACGATGTCGCAATGCGCCGGAAACAGCGGCGCAGGCAGGTCCGCGAATGTGATCCCCGCCGCCCGGTCGCGCCCCATGCAGATCAGATCGCCAGGTTCGGGCGCGTAGGCATCGGGAAGCTCGGCCTTCACCAGCCACCCATGCGCGGTGCCCCGCGCTTCCTCCGCGGCGATATCGATATAGGTCGCGTGCGCGTCCGCGTACGGGAACCGCGCGCCGGCGCCGGCGATGCGCATGACGTAGGAGACAAACGCGGCCGACCAGGCGAAATCCCCGCCCCGATCGGCCGGAAACACGCGTCCTTCCGAATCGTGCTTACCGGTCCAGCGCGATTCCGTGGTGCCCGTGTTCATCCCGAGCCACCAATATTCCCCGACCCGCTGCCACAGGCCGGGCTCACGCTCGGGGATCCGGCCCGACGGTTGCGCCGGCAGCGTTCCGGGCGGCGCGTCGTCCACGCGCTCGCCCCACAGACGCCATTCGCGCAGCGCGATCGCAACGATCGTCCGGCGGCTGATCGGTTCGTACGGAACCCGCGCGAAGGGTGGCACCCGCGCGTCCGGCGCGGCGCAGCCCGCGAGTGCTGCGGCCAGCGCGAACGGCAGGACCCGCGCGCGCCTCATCCGAAGCCGAGGAAGCCTTCCATCCCCGCGATCGGCGCCGCCACACGCAGCGCCCCGAGATCGGGCACCGGGCGCGCCAGCCGCGCATCCCCCGCGGCGAACCGCTCCAGCGCCGCCGCGACCGCCAGCACCTGGGCATCGCCGCCGCGCGGGCCGACGATCTGCACGCCGAACGGCATCCCATGCCGGTCGGTTCCCATCGGCAACGACAGCGCGGGATGGCCCACCACCGTCACCGCATAGGCGAGCGCCAGCCAGTGGAAATAGCTCCGCGTCGGCGTCCCGTCGATCTCCGCCGGGTAAAGCTCCCGCCAGGAGCGCGGGGAAATCGTGATCGACGGCGTGATGATGACATCGAAACGGGTGAAGAATGCCTGCCAGCGCCGATACAGCGTGGTCTGCACCGTCATTGCGCGGGCGACGTCGGCGGCCGTGTAGCGCAGGCCCTCGTCCACGTTCGCGCGCACATTGGGCCCGACCGCGTCGGGCCGGTCGCGGACCTTGGCCAGATGGGCCGACAGGAAGCCGACGGCGCGCAGGATCTCGAACGTCTCGTCGGTGCCGGCGCAATCCGGTGTGGCGTCCTCGGTCCGGGCGAAGGCGCCGCGGAACAGCGCGGTCTTTTCGGCGAAGACGGATGCGATATGGCGCTCGGTGGGCGCGAAGCCGAAATCGGCGGTGAAGGCCGCGCGCAGGCGGGACAGGTCGCATTCCGCCGGCGGAAAGACATCGCCGGGCCGGCGCACCTCCCGCCCGGCGATGGTGCTCGCCAGCGGATCGGCCCCATCGTCGGAAGCCATCACCGAAGCCATCAGCGCGAGATCGGCCACGTTCCGCGCCATCGGCCCCAGCACCGGCAGCGGATACCACCCGAGACCCCGCTTTTCGTTGGGAACGAAGCCCGGCGTCGGGCGGAAGCCGACGATGCCGCAGAACGCGGCCGGATTGCGCAGGGACCCGCCGGTGTCCGATCCGGTCGCCAACGGCACCATGCCCGTCGCCAGCGCCACCGCCGAGCCGCCCGAGGACCCGGCCGCGGATTTCGTGGGATCGAACGGATTGCCGGTCGCGCCATACACCGCGTTGCGCGTGTTGGCGCCGGCGCCGAACTCCGGCGTGTTGGTCTTGCCTAGAACGATGGCGCCCGCGGCGCGCAAGGCAGCGATGCTGTGCTGGTCGGCGGCGGGGACGTTATCGCGGAACAGGGTGCTGCCGAAGGTGGTGCGCAGACCGGCGGTTTCCTCGAGGTCCTTCACCCCGATCGGCAGGCCGTGTAGCGGGCCCAGCGCATCGCCGCGCGCCACCGCGTCATCGGCGGCGCGCGCCGCGACCCGGGCGCGATCGAAATCGCGCGCCACCATGGCGTTGACGGCGGGATCGACGGCCTCGATCCGCGCGATGCAGCTTTCCACCAATTCGCTCGGCGCCAGGCGCTTCGCGCCGATCAGGCGGCGGGCATCCACCGCGCTCAGCTCGCAAGCTTCGGTCATTGTTTCAATACCCCAGCGCGCAGCCATCCTTGCGCGGTTCCGATCCCGCCACCAGCACGCCGCGGCCGCGATCGATCCAGATTGCCTGCGCGCCGCCATGCGGGCGCTCGATCAGTTCCAGGCTGTGGCCGAGGCGGGAGAGCCGGTCGCAGATCTCGGCCGGCAGGCCGCGCTCGATCTGCACCTTGCCGCCCAGCGGCAGCACGCGCGGCAGGTCCATCGCCTCCTGGAGATCCAGGCCGAATTCGAAATGGTTCGTCAGGAACAGCGAATGCCCCATCGGCTGGAAATGTCCGCCCATCACGCCGTACGGCATCGCGGCTTGTTTTCCCCCTGGTCCGTCCCGCATCAGCATCCCCGGAATGATCGTGTGCATCGGCCGCTTGCGCGGCGCGATGCAGTTCGGATGCCCGCGCTCGACGCGGAAGCCGAAGCCGCGATTCTGCAGCATCACGCCCGATTGTTCCGCGAGGATGCCCGACCCGAATCCCTCGAACAGCGAATTGATGAAGCTGCACGCATTGCCGTCGCGATCGACGACGCAGAGATAGACGGTGTCGCGATGGCGCGGCAGCACCGCCTCCCCGGCCGCCGGCAGGTCGCGCAACGCCGCGCGGTCGTCGATCAGGCCGCGCAGCGCCGCGTGATAGGCGGGATCCAACAGGTGCTTCACCGGCACCTCCACCTGCGCCGGATCGGCGACGAAGGCGTTGCGGTCACGATAGGCCAGCCGCGCGGCCTCGATATGCCGGTGCAGCCGCTCGGCGGAAAGCGGCCCCTGCGGCGGCGTGGGCATGCCGTCCAGGATGCCCAGGATCATCAGCGCGACCAGGCCCACGCCGTTCGGCGGGCATTGGTACGCGTCGAATCCTTTCCAGGCCAGGCTGATCGGATCGACGAACTCGGACGCGCCGAGGCCGGCGGCGAAATCGGCTTCGGTGTGCAGCCCGCCGCGCGCGCGCAAGGCCGCGAGCATGTCGGCCGCCACCGGGCCTTCGTAGAACGCCTTGGGGCCATGCCTGGCGATCGCGCGCAGGGTCTCGGCGAGCGCGGGCTGGCGGAAGATGTCGCCGGGGCGCGGGGCGGCGCCGTTCGGCAGAAACGGCGTCGCGCCGTTCTTGCGCAGCTTGCCCTCCAGCCGCGTCCAGTCCCAGGCGACCTTGTCGGCGACCGGCCAGCCCTCGGCGGCGAAGCGGATCGCGGGTTGCAGCAGCTCGTCCAGCCCCTTGCGCCCATGCGCGGCGAGCAAGGTCGCCCAGGCGTCGATCGCGCCCGGGACGGTCACGGCATGGGCCGAGGTGTTCTCGATCGCGCCGATGCCGTGGGATTCGAACCAGTCGATCGTGGCGGCGGCCGGCGCGCGGCCCGAGCCGTTCAGCGCCACCACCTTGCCCGTCCCGGCCGGGGCATAGAGGCAGAAGCAATCCCCGCCGATCCCGGTCGATTGCGGCTCGATCACGCACAGCACGGCGGCGGCGGCGATGGCGGCATCGAGCGCGTTGCCGCCGGCGCGCAGCACGTCGAGCGCGGTGAGGGTGGCGGCCGGCATCGACGTCGCGGCCATCGCCTGGGTGGCATAGACCTGGCTGCGGCCGGGCAGGTGGAAATCGCGCATGGAGGCTCCTGGAAGGGATCGGGGCGAGAGTGGCGGCTGGCCCTGGGCTTGGCAATGCGCCCCGTCAGCCGGTGCGCGGCAGGCCGAGCAGGTCGTGCAGAACGTAATCGGTGTGCGCCCCCACGGCGGGGCCGGGCCAGCGAACCACGTCCTCCGGCGCCTCCCCGTCCAGCCGGATCGCGGGGCCGGGATGCAGGGTCGGGCCGATCAGCGGGTCGGCCACCTCGAGCACCGCGCCGCGGG
>JAKAZN010000246.1 GCA_021815835.1 Pseudomonadota bacterium | reverse complement strand
GCAGCTTCTCGGGCGACAAGGGTCAGCTCGTGCCGCTGATCGAGGCCGCCATCCGTCACCAGGGCGCCGCGTTCATCGATTGCATCTCCCCCTGCGTGGCGTTCAACAACCACGAAGGCTCCACCAAAAGCTACGATTTCGTGCGCGAACACAACGAGGCGGTGAACGCGCTCGACGTGATCGAAAGCCGCCCGGAAATCCGGGTCGATTACGCGCCCGGCGCGGTGAAGCTGGTGCAGCAGCATGACGGCACCTGGCTGCGGCTGCGCAAGCTGTCGGACGATTACGACGTGCATGATCGCGTTGCGGCGATGGATTTCCAGCAGCGCCGCGGCGCGGAGGGCGAGATCGTCACCGGCCTGCTGTATGTCGATCCCGATCCGCGCGACCTGCACCACCACATGAACACCGTGGCGACGCCGTTCAACGAACTGGACGACGCGGCGCTGATCCCCGGCGCGGCGGCGCTGGAAAAACTGAACGCGGGACTGCGCTGAACGCCGGATCATCCCCACGCAGGCCGAAGGGAGGCCGATGCCCATGTCTTTCACCCCCGCCGGCGTCATCCCCGCCACCTTGCTCGCCTTCCACGACGACCGCTCGATCGACGAGGCCGGCACGCGCCGCCATCTGCGCGACGTCGCCGCCACCCCCGGCATCTCCGCGATCACCGTCAACGGCCATGCCTCCGAGGTCCATGCCTGCACCGAGGCCGAGCAAAGCCGCATCCTCGCCCTGAGCCTTGCGGAAATCGGCGACCGCTTGCCCATCATCGCCGGGGTCTGGGCCGACGGCAGCGCCAACGCCGCCCGCATCGCCCGCGCCGCGGCCGCCGAGGGCGCCTCGGCGCTGCTGGTCTTCCCCTCGCAGGTCTTCTCCATGGGCGGACAGCTTCGCCCGGAAATGGCGCTGGCGCATTTCAGCGAAATCGCCGCCGCTACCGACCTGCCGCTGATCGTGTTCGCCTACCCGGAACGTTCCACGCTGTCGTACCCGCTCGACACCCTGGTCCGGCTCGCCGAAACCATCCCCTCGATCCGCGCGATCAAGGATTGGTGCAACGATCCCGTCCTGCATGAGCGCCATATCCGCGTGCTGCAATCGCTGGCCCGCCCGGTGAACGTGCTGTCCACCCACAGCGCCTGGCTGATGGCCTCCCTCGCGCTCGGCTGCAACGGGCTGCTGTCCGGCTCGGGCAGCGTCATCCCGGATCTGCACGTGGCGTTGTTCCAGGCGATCGCCGCCGGCGACCTGCCGCGCGCCCGCGCCATCAACGACCGCATCCACCCGCTGGCCGAGGCGTTCTACGCCGCCCCCGCGCTCGATATGCACAACCGCATGAAGGAATGTCTGGTCATGCTGGGCCGGATGGATCGCGCCGTGGTGCGCCCGCCCCTGGTCCGGATCACGGAGGCCGAACGCGCCCGGTTGCGCGCCGCGCTGATCGCGGCCGGCCTGCTGCCCGCCGGACTGTCCCGCGCCGCCTGAAGGCTCAGCCGCCCAGCGTCGCCAGCGCCTGCGACAGCCGCACGAACCGCGCTTCCGTCCCGTCCGGCCGCCGCATCACCAGATGCTCCGCGTCGCGCCAGAGCAGCCAGGCCGGCCCTCCCGGGCCGCGCGCGGCAAGCGCGATCACCTCCTCGAAATCCTCGCCCGGGCGGCCGTGATCCAGCAGGATCGACGCCTCCAGCCCGTGCCGCGCCGCGAATCGCCGCGCCGCGGTCAGTTCCGCGAGCGGGAACGCATAGCCCGCGGGCGGGCGGGGCATCGTGAGAGGTCGGCTCATCGGGGGGATCCTCGCGCATCCGCGCCGGCGGCGCGCGCCGCGTCTTGCCCGCTCGGGCGCCGCGCGGCAAGCCCCGCGCGAATCACGCCGGCCACGCCGCCGCCTGCCCGACCACGGAAGCGAGCAGCGCGACGATGCCCTCCGCCGACGCCGCGCCGAGGTCGAGCGATCCCGTCTCCGGCGCCAGCGGGTCCGCGAGGCCCATCCGCCAATCGGCGAAAGCGCGCGCGGCGATCGCGCCGCTGGCAAGCACCACCACGTCGCCGTGGCGGGAATCGCGCTGGATGCGTTCGAACGTGGCGGTCACCGCCGGCAGCGGACCTTCCAGCACCTGCGCGAAGCCGGCGTGGTTGTAGAGCAGCGCGCCGGTAATGCCGTCGCGCGCGTTGTCGCGCCGCGCCGCTTCCAGGATCTCCGCCACCTCCCGCCGCAAGGTCGTCGCGTCTCCACCGATCCGGCTGCGGCTGGTATAGATCACCTGGAACAACGGCGCCGCGATCATGCCGCCGCCGCGGCGAACCGCGCGATCGCGCCGGGAACCTCGATCGCCGGCATCGGGCGGCCGAACAGATAGCCCTGCACTTCGGTGCAGCCGTCGGTGCGGACGCAATCGAGTTGTTCGTGCGTCTCCACGCCCTCCGCGATCGTGCGCATCCCGAGGCTTGCCCCGAGGCCCGCGATCGCGCGCACGATCGCGCGCCCCTCCGCGATCCCGCGCGTGCCGGAGACGAAGCTGCGGTCGATCTTGATCCGGTCGAAGGGAAAGCTCTGCAGCCGGGTCAGCGAGGAATATCCGGTGCCGAAATCATCCATCGCGATCCGCACCCCGCCGGCGCGCAGTTGGCGCAGGATGCCCAGGGTCGCCTCCGGGTTCCCCAGCAGCGCGCTTTCCGTGATCTCGATCTCCAGCCGCTCCGGCGGCAGGCCCGACCGGGCGAGCGCCTCGCGCACCGCTTCCAGCAGATCGCCCTGTTCGAATTGCAGCGCCGAGACATTCACCCCCACCGCCAGCGGCGCGGACCAGCCGGCGGCCTCGCGGCAGGCCGCGCTCAGCACCCAGGCGCCGATCGGGGCAATCAGGCCGATCTCCTCGGCGAGCGGAATGAACTCCGCCGGGGAGACCGGACCCAACGAGGGATGGCACCAGCGCAGCAGCGCCTCGAAGCCGAACAGGCGGCCGGTCGTCACATCGACCTGCGGCTGGTAGTGCAGGTCGAACTGGCGCAGCGCGAAGGCGCGGCGCAGATCGGCCTCCATCTGGCGGCGGGCCTCCGATCGCGTCTGCATTTCCGGCAGGAAGGCGGCGCAGCGCCCTTTGCCGGCGGCCTTCGCGGTGTGCAGCGCCATCGCCGCGCGGCCCAGCAGGATATCCGCATCCGCCCCATCCTGCGGGGCGCGGGCGATGCCGGCGCTGAGGCCGATCGTCACCGGCTGGCCGCCGATCAGGTAGGGCCGTCCCAGCATGTCCATCAGCCGCCGGGCCAGGCCGTCAAGCTCTCCCGGATCGGCCGTTTCGCCGACCAGGATGGCGAACTCGTCCCCGCCCAGCCGGGCGGGCAGGTCGCTGCCGCGCAGCGCCCGGCGCAGCCGCGCGCCGACCGTGGCCAGAAGCTGGTCCCCCACTTGCGGCCCCAGGGTCTCGTTGACGATCCGGAACCGGTCGATGTCGAGCAGCAGCAGCCCGAAGCCGTGCATGGCCGCGCTGTCCAGCCGCCCGGCCAGCACCGCGCGAAAGCCGCGACGGTCCGCAAGCCCGGTGAGCGGGTCGGGGGTGGCTGCCGGGTCGGTCGGGAGCGGCGGGGGATCGGGTTGCAACAGCAGGGCCACGCGCCGGCGCGGCAGGCTCACCCGTCGCACCGCGATGCCGCCGCCGGCGAGATCCATCCGCAGGCTGCCGCTCCCGTCCGGTCCCGCCAGAAGATCGAGCGCCTCCCGCGCCTCCCGCGCCAGGCGCGAGCGGGCGAGCAGATCGGGGAAATGCGCGCCGGCCCGGGGCGCGAGATCGTCCAGGGTCAGCAGCCGCGCGGCCTCCGCGGTCACCAGGCCAACGCGGCGGTCGGGTTCGAGCAGCAGCGCCGGCCCTTCCAGCGCGGCGAGGAGCGAGGCGGCCTCGTCCGCCGTCTCCTCCCTATCCGGGAAGATTGCGGGGGTAGGAGAAGCGGGATCGAGCGCCATGTCGGGGGCCAATTTGGGGTCCGATGCCAGTATCGGACGCCACCATGGGCGCCAGAGGGTAAAGAAACCCTTGATCCCCCGGGGGCGCGGCGCCCTCGGTCCGCTTCCCCGCCCCAAACGTCGCCCCCGCCCCAACGCCCCGCTCAACGAGTGGAAACGGAATTCCCCGTTTCGGGGCCGAGACATATTGTCACCCCCGGTGGCGGATCGGGCGCCGATGTGTCACCGGGGATGATAATTTTTCCTCGGCCCGCCGGCGAGAAATCCCATTTTCATCGCCGCCGGGAATATGGCGGATCGCCCGCTCTACCGCGCGCGGCGGCGGATCGCCGCGGTGACGGTGTTCTCCAGCAGGCAGGCGATCGTCATCGGCCCGACCCCGCCCGGCACCGGGGTGATCGCGCCGGCGACCTCCATCGCCTCGGCGAAGGCCACGTCGCCGGTCAGCTTGCCGTCCGCCCCGCGATTGATA